>CALXAB010000008.1 GCA_944386175.1 uncultured Clostridia bacterium | reverse complement strand
ACTATATGCAAGTTAATATTACAAGAAAATAATAACATAATTTGGAAAATAAGACAAGAAAAATGAAAAATTTGAAAAATTCAATGGATTGTGCTATAATAAACATAATATCCAAAAGTGGATGAAATATATAAATAACCATCATAAGGAGGGTATAAACATGAAAAATTTAGGGGTTATTTTTAAAAGTTTATTATTAGGAGGTATAATGCTAATTTTAGGTTTAGCTATTTTTCGGTTAGATGATTTAGTAAAAATGTTTGTTGCATTTTATACTACATTTTCTTGGAAAGCAGTAATAGCCTATGGCTTAGCTTTTACAACCTTCGGGATTTCCTTGGGGAGAAATTTCAGGGGAAAGAAGAAGAAGGAGCAGTAACTCCTTCAAAAAGGTAGAGTATTTGAAAAAGTACTCTACCTTTAAAAGTTGATAATTATATAAAAAGCTTTGAACAGCAGATGTACATAATTTTATTTCATAAAATGAATGTAGAACAATTTACGGAATTCCAAAGAAAAAAGTTAAAAGTTGTACAAATGTAAAAGCTCTCAATTTGTTCTTATCCAGAAAATACTATAGAAAATTTTTGGATATTTTTTGATTTTCTATATAAAAGATTAAATTATTTTACTTGTTTAGTTATATAAATTGAATTAGAAATATAAATAAATAAAAATTATTAATTAAGGAATAAAAGAATATAAACTTGCATATACATATATAGAGAAAAACAAACAAGGGGGAATTGTATGGAAACTACAAAAGAAGAGATGTTTAAAATCACATATAATGAAAAATTAGACAAGCTACAAATAAAAAATAATAATATAATAAAAAATATTGTAAAAAAAATAAAAAAACACAAAATAATAACAACATCAATCATAGCGCTAATAGCATTTTCAATAGCAAATACAATCATGATATATAACTTTTTACAAATACTTCAAACAATTTGAAAAATACATACAAATATGGTATAATGCTACTATTCTAAAACAAGGAGGATAGTAGCATTTTGCTATTAAAAAGAATATGAGATTAGCAGAAGAATGGAAAGAATATAAAATATTAGATATGGCAGATGGCCAAAAACTAGAAAGATGGGGAGATATAATATTATCAAGACCAGACCCACAAATAATTTGGAAAGAAAAAAGTTTTCCAGAAAAATGGAAAAAAATAAACGCAACATATCATAGAAGCAAAACAGGTGGAGGTTCTTGGGAATTCAGTAAGAAAATGCCAAAACAATGGCAAATAAAATATAAAAACTTAACATTTAATATAAAACCAATGGGATTTAAGCATACAGGATTGTTTCCAGAACAAGCAACAAACTGGGATTGGATGATAAATAAAATAAAATCAGAAAAAAGAGAAATAAAAGTATTAAATCTATTTGCATATACTGGAGGAGCGACAGTAGCATGTCTATCAGCAGGAGCGTCAGTATGTCATGTAGATAGTTCAAAAGGGATGACCACATGGGCAAAAGAAAATGTAATATCATCAGGATTGCAAGACAAAAAAGTAAGATATATAATAGACGATGTGGTTAAATTTGTAAATAGAGAAATAAGAAGAGGAAATAAATATGACGCAATAATAATGGATCCACCATCATATGGAAGAGGAGCAAAAGGAGAAATTTGGCAATTTGAAAATAATATTTTTGATTTAGTAGAATTATGTACAAAGGTATTATCAAACAAACCAGTATTTTTCTTAATAAATTCATATACAACAGGAATATCAAGTAAAGTATTAGAAAATATATTAAATTTAACAGTAGCAAAAAAAGTTAAGGGGAAAATAGAAGCTGGAGAAATAGGACTACCAATGGAAAACTCAAAATTAATATTACCATGTGGAATCTATGGAAGATGGGAATGTTAAAATTGGTAAAAAAAGAAAGGATAAGAATGGACAAGTTAAAAGTAATATTTGAGGATAATCATATAATAGTAGTAGAAAAAGAACCCAACATTCCTTCACAATCAGACAAAACAGGAGATATGGATATGCTTACAATTGTAAAGCAATATATAAAGGAAAAATACCAAAAGCCAGGAAATGTATATGTAGGATTAGTACACAGGTTAGATAGACCAGTAGGAGGAATAATGGTATTTGCTAAAACTTCAAAAGCAGCATCAAGATTAAGCAATCAGATAAGAGAGAAGAGTATTAAGAAAAAATATTTAGCTGTAGTAGATGGAAAAATAGAAAAAACGAAAGGAATATTAGAAGATTATTTATATAAAGATGAAAGAAATAATATTAGTAAAGTTGTAAAAGAAACTAAGAAAAATGCAAAGCTTGCTAAATTGGATTATGAAGTTCTAAAATATAATGAAGCAAAAAATCTAAGTCTAGTAAAAATAAATTTACATACAGGAAGACATCATCAAATAAGAGTACAGCTAGCAAATTTTGGACATAGCATATTTGGAGACCAAAAATATGGAAAAAGGGGAAAAGGAAAACAAATAAGATTATGGGCTTATGAATTAACAATTCAACATCCTGTTACAAAGGAAGAAATGATATTTAGTGATTTGCCAGATTGGTTTGCTCGTTTTTAGGTAGTATTATGTATTGAGCCGAAAAATCCAATATTTATTGGTATTATTATCCTTGATATTGCTGTGAATTGTAATAGAGTATCCTCTATTACATAAAAATATTTTTTAAAACAATTGCATTTTATATAAATATGTGTTAAAATACATAAGTATAAAAAAGAGAAAAGCCGTTAGGAGGAATAAATAAATGGAAATAGCAAAAGGAATACTGATTGTAATATACTTTATAGTTGCAATAGCATTAATTATATTAGCATTAATACAATCAAAAGAAGACGCAGGTTTATCTTCGACAATAACAGGATCTTCAACAAACAATTTTTTTGAAAAAAATAAAGGAAGAACTAAAGAAGGAAAACAAAAAAAATGGACAGTCATATTATCAATTGTATTTGCTATATTAACAATTGCATTAGGAATAATATATATGGCATAATATAAAAGGGACGGTTTTTATTGGAGGAATAGACTGTCCTTTTTGGTGTTTTAGGGAGTTATGAAAATTAAAGACACATTGTTTAATAAAATTTTTAAAATTGATATTACTACATTTCACTATTTCCAAGCAAGAAATAGTCTACTAAGATTAAATATAATAAAAATTGAAAGGAAAGATAAATTTGGAAGAACAAAAACAGAAAATACTTAGTTTAATGAAAGATGAGGACTATGTACCGCTCAAGGCTAAAGAAATAGCCATAATTATGAGAGTACCTAAAAAAGAATACAACGATTTTCTAGAAGTTTTAGGAGAATTAGAACTTGAACTAAAAATACAAAAGAATAGGAAGAATCGCTACAAACTAGTTGATAAAGTATATTATGATGGAATATATAGAAAAAACCAAAAAGGGTTTGGATTTGTAAGGCTAGAAGGAGAAGATGACGAAATATATATTTCCAAAGAAAATTCATTAAATGCCCTAAATGGAGATAGAGTTTTAATAGAGATTATAGAAGAAAAGAACAAAGTAAAAAATGCAGAAGCAAAAGTTGTAAGAATATTGAAGCATGAAAAAGATACAGTAGTTGGGATTTTTCAAAACAATAAAACATTTGGATTTGTAGTACCAGATGATAAAAATTTTGGAACAGATATTTTTATATCAAAAAAAGATTTTGGAAAAGCAAGGAATAATCATAAAGTATTAGTAAAAATTACAAAATATCCTCAAAATGGCAAAAAAGCAGAAGGAAAAATTATAGAAGTATTAGGTAATGTAAATGAAGCAGGAGTTGACATGCTTTCACTTATTAAAGAATATAATTTGCCATCAGTGTTTCCAGAACCAGTAGTAGAGGAAGCTAAAAGATGTGGAACTCAAGTTGATAAAAAAGATATTCCAAATAGAGTAGATTTTAGAGATAGAAATATTTTTACAATAGATGGTGAAGATGCAAAAGATTTAGATGATGCAGTAAGAGTAGAAAAATTAGATAACGGAAATTATAAATTAGAAGTTCATATCGCGGATGTTAGCCATTATGTGAAAGAAGGAAGTTTATTAGATAAAGAGGCATTATTAAGAGGAACAAGTATATATATGTTAGGTAGAGTAATACCAATGCTACCAAGAGAATTATCAAATGGTATTTGTAGTCTGAATGCAGGTGAAGATAGATTTACATTATCTTGTATAATGGAAATAGATAATAAAGGAAATATAATAACATCAGAAATAGTAAAAGGAATAATAAAAGTTACAGAAAGGATGTCTTATACTGATATTCAATCAATATTAGATAATTCAGATGAAAAAATAGTAAAAAGATATGAAAAATATATAAAAGAATTCAAGCTAATGGAAGAATTAGCACAAATATTAAAAAATAAAAGGTTAGAAAAAGGATATTTAAATTTAGATATACCAGAAAGTAAGATAGAATTAGATATTGATGGAAAAGTAAAAAATATATCAAAATATGAAACTAGTTTTGCAAATGAAATAATAGAGCAATTTATGTTATCAGCAAATGAAGCAATAGCAGAAAAATTTTATTGGCTAGAAGCACCATTTATTTATAGAGTACATGAAAAGCCAGATTTAGAAAAAGTTCAAGAGTTAAATAAATTTTTATTTAATTTTGGATTAAAAATAAAAGCAAATAAAGATAATATGCATTCAAAAGAATTTTCAAAAATTTTAGAAGAAGTAAAAGGGAAAGAAGAAGAAAAGGTAGTTTCTAATTTGATATTAAGAACATTAAAATTAGCTAGATATGAAGCAGAAAATAAAGGACACTTTGGAATTGCAAGTAAATATTATTGCCATTTTACATCACCAATTAGAAGATACCCAGACTTGTTTATACATAGAATAATATCAGAGTATATAGAAAATAATTATGATATACCAGAAAAATGGATTGATATATACAACGAATATGCAAAAGATAGAGCTAACCAATCATCTGAAAGGGAAAAAATTGCAACAAAAGTAGAAAGAGAAGCAGAAGATATCAAAAAGGCTGAATACATGGAAAGCAGGATTGGTGAAGAGTATGAGGGAATAATATCATCTATAACATCATTTGGAATGTTTGTCCAATTAGAAAATACAGTTGAAGGCTTGATTAGATTTGAAGATTTAGGAAATGAATATTTTATTTATGATGAAGACAGGAAAAGGCTAATAGGAGAAAGAACTAATAAAATTTATAAAATAGGTGATAAGGTAGAAATAAAAGTAAAAAATGCAAGTAAATTGCTAAGACAAGTAGATTTTGAATTATTAGAAAAATAGAAAAGAACATCGCTTCGCTCTAACAAATGCACACAAATTTTACTAAAGTAAAATTTGGCGTACGAACAATGACGCGGGCTTTTGAAATATCATAAACAGAGAAAATGTTAAAAAAGCCCGCTATTGTTCTCAAAAACTTTATTTATTAAAAAACAAAGCAACATTACTAATAATACTAGCAAAAAGCCCCACTAAAATAACAAAAATTCCACCAATCTTATTATTCTCCTGTTTTATTTCATAAATACCATAAGACAAAGCCTTTGTAAAAGCAAAAATCGTAAACAAAACAAAAAATAAATATTCAAAAGTAGTTAACATACAAAAACCTCCCTAATTTTTAAGTTCTAGTTAATAAAAATGAAGATTTTATCGAGCAATCAACATCAATATCAAAAAAAGTATCTTTATATTTACTAGACCAATTATAATTTTGATAATCAGATTCAGTTAAAAAGTTTTTTCTAATAAATTTACCTAATTTGTTAATATCAGCATTTAATTCTTTAGATGTTTTATATAAATAATCTGACAAAATAGACTCCAAATAACTATTACATGAGTTAGATATTTGTTTTAAAGTATCAATATCAGAATAATTAACACTTTCATCTATAGAATATACTCTTCCAGAAAAATTACAATCAATAGAGATAAAAGGGGAATCATTAACTATTTTTGCATCCACTTTTGTATTCAATACAGGAGTCATATATACATCAATAAAAGAATCATTTTTTAGAGGATTGGGAATAGAAACCAAAAAGCCACTAAGTTTATTATTAACAATCATAAAACATAAATTTTCAATCTCATTCAATTCACCTACAAAAGTAGAACCTTTAAATACAGCAAGACCAGTATTTTCTGATATATATTGACCAGAAGCGGGATTAAAAGTAGATTTAATGGTATTATCTGTTGGTGAACTTGAATTAGATAAAGAAGAAGAGTTCTGGCTACTAATTCCACCAAGCATTGCATAAGGTTCACAAGCATCGCAAGTCATGGAATAGAAAAAATCTCCTATTGTAGCATTAGAATTATAGCCTGTAAATTGACTTGAATTCACAAATGTTTCATAATATTTAGTAATTAGATTATCTAATGTAGGCTTTGAATTTTCTATATAAGTTTTAGCAGTAGATTTACTTACAACAATATTAGCAGAAGGTCTAACATCTGGATTATTTGATAGAGTATATATTTCTTCTTCAATTCCTCTACTTGCCAATTCTTCTGAAAATACAATTAACTTACAGTGGGATAAATTCACCTCTTTTCCAATGTTTGTATTCATTAGATTTATAGCACTACTAATAGAGGGAGCGTCAATACTAAATAAAGTAGGTTCAGTTTTTTCACTTGATCCAGTATCACTTACAGATGAAGCATTAGTAAACTGAAAAGTTATATTTAAATTATTGGTATCAGATATATCAAATCCCATTGCCACAACAACAGCTACATTTCCAATATTAGAGGATTGATAAGATGAAGAAAATGCAATAAGGAACACAATAATTAGGATTATAATAAAAAATTTTTTTAACAAATTATTCATTTGCTTCTAAAACCTCCTTTTGTTTTGGAAGATGTGCATTTTTCCTTTTTTTTAAATTAGCAAAAATTAATATTCCAATTCCTAGAGCAAAAGAAATACCAAAGGTCCAATAACTATAAAGTGTGCTCTCAATAAATTTTGAAACAGCATAATCTTTTGGAAAAATAGCTATTGCAAATATTATTAATCCAAAACTATATACCATAGGACTAATATTTTTTGCATTAGTAAGTTTTTTAAATATATCCATAGATAATTTGATATTAATAGTTACAAAAGATGTCAAAACTAAAATCCAAATAAATAGGAAAAATGATTCAAGCCTTTGGAAGAAGTCTCCAAATTCTATATATCTAGTAGTATAATAAAGTGGCATAACTTCATCAACATTTAGCAAAAATCTAAACATAAATAGAATTATAGAAACACAAAATAAGATATAAATACCAGCTATAATAGTTGTAGTAATAGCAATTTTTTTCATATCTTCAGGCTTTTTTAAATATGGTGGCAAAAAATATAGAATAATAATTCCTAAAAAAGCACCTAAATTACCAAGTCCTATAATGAAAGTATTATAAACACCTTCTCCTAAAATAGGAAATACATTTTCAAAAGAAAAGTTTTTTATATTAGCAAAAAATATAAATAAAACGGAAATAACTAATAATGGTAAAACAATAACATTAACCTTAACAGCTGTTGAGAATTCTAGCTTTGAACTCAAACAGGTTGCAATTATAAAAGCTAATATAATAAAAACTACACTTGTCATTGGATAATAAACCATTTTTAGACATTCACAAAAATTTCTAAGTAAAATAGAAGAACTTATTAGAAAATACAAAATAAAAATAGTACCAATAATAGATTTAAAGCACTTTCCACCTAAATATTCAGAAATATCAATAATGTCATAACTAGGAAAATTCTTTAATAATCTATAAATCAGTATAGCAATAAAAATCGCAATAATTGTAACATAAACAATATTAATTAAAATAGAAGATCTTGTTGTATCTATCAAATTTTTAGGCATAGATAAAATAGAAGGAGTTAAAAATATAGTTAAAACAAGCATAATTGCTTCTACAGTAGTAAATTTTGACTTTATCATTATAAAAACCTCCATTCTATATTATTTATATTTCCACATCATAGAAATTTTACTTTGCTTTTTGGGCTTTTTAGTATTCAAAAATGAAGCTCTAAATTCTCTCTTCCAAATAGGTGGTAAATAATAATTATTACCTTTTACATTATCTAATGGAGAAAGACCAAGAGTATAAGAAACCCCAAAAGATTTTGTTTCTACTAAATAAGAAGTGTATATAAACAATCCTAAAGCAATTCCTAAAAAACCTGCAATATATCCTAATAAAATAAATAAGAAACGAGTAATTCTTAAATGAAAACCAAAAGAAAAATCAGGAATTGCAAAAGAACCGATACCAGTGATTGCAACTATTATAATCAATATAGGACTTACTATACCAGCAGAAACAGCGGCTTGGCCTAATACTAAAGCACCAACAATTCCTATAGTAGGACCTATAGGAGAAGGAACTCTTAAACCAGCTTCTCTTATTAATTCAAAAGATATCTCCATCATCAAAATCTCAACTATTATAGGAAAAGGAACATTCTCTCTTGATGCCAAAATAGAAAATAGTAATTCTGTGGGTAAAAGCTCCTCATGAAAGCTAGTAATAGCAACATAAAGACCAGGTAGAAGTAAAGTAATAAAAGCAGCTAAAACACGAATACCTTTTAAAAAATTAGAAAAACTAGGTTTCAAATTTTTATCATCAGGAGAGCCAAGATAATCAATTAAAATAGCTGGCATAATTAATGCATAAGGAGAACCATTAACAATTACAATAACTCTTCCTGCTAATAAATAAGTAACAGCTTTATCAGGTCTTTCTGTAGACAAAACTTGTGGTACATCAAGAGTATTAGAATCAGAGATTAATTGTTCTAATTGACCAGCAGAAAGAAGAGAGTCAATAGATAAATTGTTTAGCCTATACTTTACCTCTGCAATTAAATCATTGTTAGTGATATTTTGAACATAACAAAGAGCACACTTAGTTTTTGTAATTGTACCTATCTCTAAATTTTCAATGACTAATTCCTCTGTATTTGAGTATCTTCTTAATAAAGACGTATTTGTTCTAATATTTTCAACAAAAGCTTCATGAGGACCTTTAATAACTATTTCATTACTTGGCTTTTCAACACTTCTTTGTTGAAAACCTTTTACTTCAATATCAAAAGCAATACTTAGAGTATCAACAAATAAAGCACAATTACCGTGAATTGATACCAGAAGCTACTTTTTCAAAATCAGAAACTTGTTTTATAGAATTTTGTGGAACTAAACAATTCATTATATATTCAGACAAATCAAACTTTTTAACTTTTCTAACAGTAATATTATTTGTAACAGCTTCTGAAATAACTTTATTCTGAGGGCCATCATACAAATTATTTTTGTTTCTCATCATCAAAGGCTCTAAAACAAAATCATCCATAATCTGAGAATCCACCATACCATCAATATAAACGATAAAAGCCTTATATTGTTTACCTTTAGCATTTAAAATAAATTCTCTAAGAACAATATCACTATTAATTAAGATATTATATTTAGTTTTCATATAATCTAAATTTACAGTAGAACTCTGAAAAATTTTAGTTGTATCTTCTGATGTTTCTATATTTTGTTTATCCACATTTTTATTATCAATACTAGGATCTTCAGATAAATTAAAATTATATTCTTTTTCTGGAGTGTATGTAAAAATAGACTTTACAAAATTTTTAAAATCAAAACTCATATTAACCTCGTATTTTTATTTGTTAATGATATATTTATAGAAAAATAAATTTTTACGTATAAATTATAACATGTTCATATTTATTATTTGTAAAAAAGCAAAAAATATACTTTTTTTTATCACAAAAAAATGATATAATTAATATGATATGAACAAAAGTGAAATGTTGAAAAATTATACAGAAAGGATATAAATTAATATGAGAGATAAAATTTCAACAATAATAATGATTTTAATTGTATTAGGGATAATAGGTGTAGTAGGGATTTTTGGATATATAATATATGATGAATTATCAAATATGCAAAAACCAGTTGTAGCAGAGGATTTTAAAACAAATTTAAATGATGACACATCAGTAGGTACAATTGAAAATGAAGTAAAAGCACCAGGAGTAATAGAAAACTCATTAAATGATATAGAAGGAACAAACAATGGACGAAATAATAATGTAGATTATAGTAATATTAATGTAGACAAATACTTTTACAACCAATTAGAAGAATATTCAAAAATAATATATAGAGCATTTGAAAGTAACAAAGAAAACATGAAATCAGGAACATATAAAATAGAATTAGGCAATACATTTTCAAATGTATTAAGTCAAAATGGAGGACAAGATATATTAGGAGATTATTATCAATCAGCAATAGAGGCATATACGTATGATAATCCAGACATTTTTTATTTAAGTCCTAATAAGATGTATTTAAACATAGAAACAATTACATCAGGAAGAAATGTAACATATAATGTTTATATAAATAATGGAAATCAAACAAATTATTTATCTGATGAATTTTCAACGAGAGAGCAGGTAGATAATGCAATAACACAATTAGAAAGAATAAAAAATTCAATTATACAAAATAAGACAGGAAACACATATGATGATATAAAAATGGTACATGATTATCTAGTAGATAATGTAACATATGATTCTTCAATATCGAAACAACATATATATAATATTTATGGAGCATTAATAAATAAAGAAGCGGTTTGTGAAGGCTATGCAAGAGCATTTAAATATCTTTTAGATAATATGGATATACCATGTGTATTAGTAGTAGGAAAAGCAACAAATACACAAGGAAAATCAGAAAATCATGCTTGGAACTATGTACAATTAAATGGAAAATGGTATGCAGTAGATACAACATGGGATGATCCAGTAGTTGTAGGAGGTGGCACAGCAAGCCAATCTTCTAGATATAAATATTTTTTGAAAAGTGCGGATGAATTTAATACAGATCATTTTGCCAGTGGACAATTTACTGAGGGAGGAAAAATATTTAATTATCCAGAAATTTAGGAAAAGGGGACGCCCTTTTCCCTTTAAAGTATAATACAAATCAGTCCTCCACTACCTTCATTAACAATACGTTCTAAAGTTTCTTGAAGTTTAATTTGAGCATCTTCTGGCATTTTAGAAAGTTTAGTTTGAAGTCCTTCATTAACAAGTTCATGTAAGCTCTTACCAAAAATGTTAGATTCCCAGATTTTTTTAGGATCACTTTCAAATTCAGAAAGTAGGTAATTAACTAGTTCTTCTGATTGCTTTTCTGAGCCAACAATAGGTGAAACTTCTGTAGCAACATTAGTTTTTATAAGGTGAATACTAGGTGCAGTAGCTTTTAGTTTAACACCAAATCTAGAACCTTGTTTAACCATTTCAGGTTCTTCAAGAATTAATTCATCAATAGAAGGAGTAACAATTCCATAACCTTTTCTATCAACTTCATCTAATGCATAAGATATTTTATCATATTTTTTCTTGGTGATAGAAAGATCATTAATAATGCTAAATAAATCCCCCTCATTATTGACACAAACTCCAGTTATCTCTGAAAGAACATTATAAAATAATTCATCTTTTAAAGTTATTTCAATATTTACATTTCCTGTATCTAATTTAATATTTTGAATAGAAGTTTTTGAAATTATTTCAGTAGATTTTATATTTTCTACACAGCCTGATACATCTTTTAAAACATTAACACTATCAAAAGCATTTCGTATTTCTTGGAAAAGTTCAGCTTTCAAAGGATGGTCAATATTTAATCCATCAATCCATCTAGGGAATTTAATTCTAATTTGGTCAACTGGAAATTCGTATAAAACTTTAGAAAACATATTATTAATATCTTCAATAGAAAGATATTCACAATTAATTGGCAATACTGAAGCATTATATTTATCGCTTAGTTTGTTAGCAAGTTCTCTGGTATAATCAGAATTAGGGTCATTAGAGTTTAAAATTATGATAAAAGGTTTATTTAAAGCTTTTAACTCATTTACTACTCTTTCTTCAGCTTTGATATAGTCTTCTCTAGGAATATCAGTAATACTGCCATCTGTAGTAACTATAACGCCTATAGTCGAATGTTCTTCAATTACCTTTTTAGTTCCAATCTCGGCAGCTGTTTCAAAAGGTATTTCTTCTTCAGACCAAGGAGTTTTAACCATTCTTGGCATATCATCTTCTAAATACCCAATAGCATTATCTACTAAATAACCTACACAATCGACTAATCTAGTTTTAAATTTTAGGTTATTGTCTAAAGTAATCTCAATGGCCTCATTTGGAACAAATTTTGGCTCTGTTGTCATTATTGTTTTTCCACCAGCACTTTGTGGAAGCTCATCTTTTGCACGTTCTTTTTTGTATTCATTATCAATATTAGGAAGAACCAATAAATCCATGAATTTTTTTATAAAAGTAGATTTACCAGTCCTTACAGGTCCAACAACTCCTACATAAATATCACCATCAGTTCTTTTTGCAATGTCTTGATACAACCTTGTATTTTCCATCTATATACCTCCTTAATCTTAAAGAAAATGTTTGTACAAAATTACTTTAGTTAATATATATTGAGTTTTTTCGAGAATATGACAAGTTTTAAAAAATTATTAGCAATATATTGTTTTGTTATATATTAGGAAACTCCTCACTTCGCTCGACGTGAACATTACCCAAAAAATTAATAAAGAATTTCTAAAATTATTTCTATCACATTCAAAATACTATATTTGTTGGTGTACTATGTACGATATAGCTGTGGATTGTAATGCAATATTGTAAATTGGTAAATGTTCAAAAATAAAAAACTTGATAAAAAAATTCATGTGTGTTAAAATGACAATATTAAGTAAGAATCATATAATATATTAATAGAACAAAAAGGGGCGAACATAAATGGATAAATTACAAGACACTATAGATATTCTAAAATTATATAGTCAAGAACATATAATAAAATTATTAGAAAAATTAAATGAACAAGAAAAAGAAGAATTATTAGAACAAATAAACAATATAGACTTTCAACAAATGAAAGAATTATATGATAATACAAAAAAGACAATAGAGCTAAAAGAAAACAAAATAGAACCATTAAAATATTGTGATAAAAATAAATTAGCGAAAAATGAAAAAGAAGAATTAGACAGTTTAGGAGAAAACATAATAAGAAATGGACAATATGCAGTAGTAACAATGGCAGGAGGGCAAGGAACACGTTTAGGACATTCAGGGCCAAAAGGAACTTTTAAATTAGATGTATATGGAAAAGGAAAATATCTTTTTGAAATATTATGTGAAAATCTAAAAGAAGCAAATAAAAAATATAATACTATAATTCCTTGGTACATAATGACAAGTAAAGAAAACAATAAAGAAACAGTAGAATTTTTAGAAAAAAATAATTACTTTGGATATGACAAAAATAATGTAATAATATTTACACAAGGAGAATTACCATTAGTAGATGAAGAAGGAAAAATATTAATAGGTAAAAACATGAAAATTAAAGAAGCATCAGACGGAAATGGTGGTACATATTTTTCACTAAGAGCAAGTGGATGTCTTTCAGATATGAAAGACAGAGGAATTAAATGGATATTCATAGGGGGAGTAGATAATGCTTTATTAAAAATGGCTGATGTAACACTATTAGGATTAGCTATAAAACAAGGAGTAGAAATAGCTTCTAAATCAATAGTAAAAGCAAACCCTCAAGAAAAAGTAGGAGTTTTTGGGAAAATGAATGGTCATCCTAAAGTTATAGAATATACAGAACTACCAGAAAAAATGGCAGAAGAAATTGATAGCAATGGTGAATTAAAATATGGCGAAGCACATATAATGTGTAATCTATATAGTATTGACGCAATAGAAAAAATAAGTAAAGAAACATTAATGTATCATCCAGCACATAAAAAAAATTCATACATAGATGAAGAGGGCAAAGAGATAATACCAAAAGAGCCAAATTCATATAAATTTGAATCATTTATATTTGATGCATTTGAGTTTTTTGATGATATTGCTATATTAAGAGGAAAAAGGGAAGATGACTTTGCACCAGTAAAAAATAAAGAAGGGGTAGATAGCCCAAGAACAGCAAAAGAACTATACGAAAAATATTGGAATAGGCAATTATAGGGGACGTTCCTTTAATCCCGAAAATTGCCAAAGGGGACGGGCTATTTTGGCACACTTTAATTTAATAAATGTAAGAAAATTGATTTTAAAATTAATAGGATGTGCCAAAATAGCCCGTCCCCTTTGGCAATTTGACAATTTGTCAAAATAGGCAGTCCCTTAATAAGGAGGAAATTTTTATGGAAGAATGTAAAATAACAAATTTATACAATTTAGATGAAACAATAGCAAAAGAATTATTACAAAAAGCTACATATCCATGGGAGGTATTACCACAAATAAAAGAATACATAATAGAAATAGGAAGAAAATTAGATAAAAATAAATATGATGAAATAGAAGAAAATATATGGGTAGCAAAAACAGCAAAAGTTGCAAAAACAGCATATATAAATGGACCAGTAATAATTGGAGAAAATGCAGAAATAAGACATTGTGCTTTTATTAGAGGTAGTGCAATTATAGGAGAGGGAGCAGTAGTTGGAAACTCAACAGAATTAAAAAATGTAATTTTATTTAATAAAGTACAAGTGCCACATTATAATTATGTAGGAGATTCAATTTTAGGATATAAATCACATATGGGAGCTGGTTCTATAACTTCTAATGTTAAATCAGACAAAAAATTAGTAGAGATAAAAAATAATAATGAAAAAATAGAAACAGGATTAAAAAAAGTAGGTGCAATGGTAGGGGATAATGTAGAAGTAGGTTGTGGAAGTATTTTAAATCCAGGAAGTGTGATAGGTAGAAATACTAATATTTATCCATTATCTTCTGTACGAGGCGTTGTAAAAGAAAATAGTATATATAAAAATCAAAATGAGATAGTAGATAAAAAGGACGAGACATAAAAATCTATTAGTTAATATTTTGTGAATATGTTTTTTAAGTATTAAAAAAATTGAAAATATAATAATAAGATTAGAATAAAGGAAAAAACGAAAGAGTATATTATTTAAAAAATTATGTAAAATATTTATTAAATAAAATAATGAATTATAAAAATTCTATTGATAAAAAAATAATGTTTTTTTATAATTTAAAAAGAAAAAGGAATAATAAAAATATACAAAAGAAAGAGGAAAATAATGAAAAAATTACAAAAATATGAAAAAGGAATAACATTAATAGCACTGGTAATAACGATTTTATTCTCTTATGACGAAAAATTAAAATGTAGTAATAGCAAAGGTTTCCTCCTAACAACAATTTAGAAATTATAAAATTTTCACATATTTGAAAGATGAATTGTAAAAAATAAATACAAGTTCATCTCTTTTTTTGAATTTGTAATGAAAAATTTGAAAATAAGTGATATAATGCCAATTAATAAAGGATAATTAAATTTAGCAACAGTGGTTGCAAAATTAGAAAGAAGGTAAATTATGGAAAAACAATTAATAGATAAAGAAGCAATTTCTAATGAGTTGGCAGAAGAAATAAAAAAGTTAGTATTAGAGGCAAGAAACAAAATATCTAAAGAAGTAAACGGGACACTGGTAGATACATATTGGAATATAGGAAGAACTATAATTGAAAAAGAGCAATCTGGAAAAATAAAGGCAGAATATGGAAAAGCAATATTATTAAATGTTTCAAAAAAATTAACAAAGGATATTGGTAAAGGTTTTTCAAAAAGTAACTTATTCAATATGAGAAGATTTTATCTAGTTTATTCGAAAATTCCAGACACGTCTGGAATTTTGGGATGGTCGCATTATTGTGAGTTAATAGCTATTAAAGATGAAAATAAAAGAAATTTTTATGAAAAAGAAACTATTATTAGTAAATGGTCAGTTAGAGAGTTACAGAGACAAATAGAAACATCACTATTTGAAAGATTATTATTATCAGATGGAAAAGTGAATAAAGAAAAGGTTTTACAATTAGCAAAAGAGGGACAAATATTAAATTCACCAGAAGATATGATAAAAGATCCATTTGTTTTTGAATTTTTAGGAGTTCCAGAGAAAAAGCCATTATTAGAAAAAGATTTAGAATATAAATTAATTAAGCATATTGAAAATTTTTTGTTAGAATTGGGAAAAGGATTTATGTTTGTGGGTTCACAACAAAGGGTTACACTTGGAAATGTGCATTACTATGTGGACATGGTATTCTACAATAAAATTTTGAAAGCATATGTGTTAATAGATTTAAAAATGGGAAACTTGAAACCAGAAAATTTCGGACAAATGAATATGTACTTAAATTATTATGAAGAAGAAGTAAATGATGAAGGGGATAATAAACCTATTGGAATAATACTTTGTGCAGAAAAAGACAATGTCGTTGCAGAATATAGTATGGGAGGATTAAACAATAATTTATTTGCATCAAAATATACATATTATATACCAAAACAAGAAGAATTAATTGCACAAGTAGAACAAGTTATAAAAGAAAATGAAAAAGAAACAAATGATGAAAATAAATAATAAATCAAAAATTCCAGACGCGTCTGGAATTTTTGCGACACTGTCGCAAAAATTTAGAAAAGTAAAAAGCTTTAGATTTAGAAATAAGTCTAAGGCTTATTTGTGGAAATTTTTTATCTACATTTTTAAGATATAAAACTATATGATTCCATAATAAAAAAAGGCACAAAAGCCAAAATAAAGCGAAACAAGAGAGGAGGTATGTTGATATTTTTTAGGAAAAGGGGGTGGGGAAAAATAAATTTTTCACTGCCACACAAAACACTTTTAGCGATAGCGTTAAAAAAGTGTTGTAGTGTGTTTATTGCACATTTTGAAAAGTGCTTTTGAGAGAGTTCAGAGAAGAAATTTTATTCGTGTGAATTGTAAAATTAATTCATTAAAAATTTATAATAGAGATTTAACAGAACAAGAAATTCAAAAAACTTATGAACAAGATTACGAAAGATATAATTGAAATATATAAAAACAAAAACCCCATTAGGACTGTCCTAAATGGGGCTTTTATTTACTACATATCACTATTTCCAGGCAAGAAATAGTCTACTACACCATAAATTAAAGCACCTATAATTGCAGCCATCCAAGAAATTGAATATCCAGCTACAAAAAATTGAGTTACATATAAAACAACAGCAGCCAACGCAAATCCTATAAAACCTTTACCAAAAGGACTTGCATGTAAACCTGTAATTTTAACAATTAAATAATCTATTACAGATAAAACAACAGCAGCTATTAATAAAGTCCAAATACTGTTAATTGTAAAACCTGGTGTAAAGAATGCAGTTATAGCTAATACTACAGCAGAAGCAATTAATCTACCAATTATTTGCCATACTGTAGAAGTACCTGATTTTGAATGAGTACCTTGAGCTTCTGACATAAACCTTAACCTCCTTAGTTTTAAAATTCATAATGTATTTTTTCAAAAGGTTCTAATTTTATTATTAACAAAAAAAAATAGATTATTCAAAAAAAATGGTATATAAAAGTTAAAATTTGTTAAAAATAAAGAAAAACAAAAAAATAAGAGGTAAAAATGTTAATAACTTTTTTAAGATCAATAATTTTATATATAATAGTTCTAATAGTAATGAGGCTAATGGGAAAAAGGGAAATAGGACAATTACAGCCATTTGAGTTAGCAATATCAATAATGATTGCAGACTTAGCAACAATCCCCATGACAGAAATAGGAATACCAATATTTAATGGAATAATACCAATATTAGGTCTTTTATTTATGCATTTAATAATATCAATAGCAAATTTGAAAAGTACAAAAGCAAGAGAAATAATTTGTGGAAAACCACGAATACTAATTTATAGAGGAAAAGTAGATGAGAATGCATTAAAAAAAGAAAGATTTACTATCAATGAATTACAAGAAAAACTAAGAGGTAATGGAGTAGTAAATTTAGGAGATGTAGAATATGCCATTTTAGAAACAAGTGGAGATGTTACAGTTATTCAAAAACCAGATAAAAGAACAACTATTCCAGCAGATTTTAACATAATGCCAGAATATGAAGGAATACCATATGATTTAATTATAGATGGAAAAATAATGGAAAAAAATTTAAAAGCAATAGGAAAAAATTATATATGGTTAGAAAAGCAAGTCAAAAAATTTGGTATAAAGCCAGAAGAAGCATTAATTGTTACATTAGATGGAAAAGGTCAAATTTTTTGCCAGAAAAAAGAGGAGTAAAAGAAAATGTGGAAAGAAATTATAATTTGTATAGTAATAATTTTAATGATATTTTTGGGAAATTATATAACTCAAAAATATACGACACAATCGGTAACAAATTTAAATGATCAATTAAAAGAATTAGAAGAAAAAATTCAAACAAGTGAAAATGATATTATTGTTAGTCAAATGAATGAATTAAAAAATAATTGGGATGAAAGATATAAAAATTTATCATTTTTTATTGAACATGACGAATTAGAAAAAGTCGAAACAAAATTAACAGCGATAAATGGATATATTGAAGCAGATAATCTAGAAGAAGTAAGAAGCAATATACAAGAAGCAGAATTTATCTTAAAACACATAGAGAAAAAATATGCTGTAATAATAGAAAATATATTTTAAAGTAAAAAAATAAGATGCAAATCTGGTTGGAAAAAATCAAATTTTGCTTAGCCAAAATTTGATTTTTTCCAACCTTTATATATCTAAATTAAATATAAAATCTATTTAATTTTTTCGCTTAATTCAGCATATTTTTTAAGTTTTTCATAGACTAGATAATTTATAGTACCAGCAGGGAATTTACCATTTTTATTTTTCTTACCAGCTGGAACACCAGTTAAAACCTCGATTCCTTCTTCAATTGTAGAGACAGAGTAAATATGGAATTGTTTATTTTTTACAGCTTCTACAACTTCATCTGATAATTGTAAATTATCAACATTTTGAATAGGAATCATAACACCATGAGAACCGTCCAAACCTCTCATCTTACAAATTTGGAAAAATCCTTCAATCTTCTCATTAACACCACCAATAGGTTGTATTTGACCTTTTTGATTAACAGATCCAGTAACAGCAATAGATTGATTAATAGGTATTCCAGAAAGACTAGAAAGTAGACCATATAATTCTGTACTAGAAGCACTATCACCATCTACACCATTATATAATTGTTCAAAACAAATACTAGCAGTTAAACACAAAGGTATATCTTGAGCAAACATTTCGCCTAAATAACCACTAAGAATTAATACACCTTTAGAATGAGATGGTCCAGAAATCTCAACTTCTCTTTCTATATTTATAATTCCATTTTTACCAGTATAAGTATTAACAGTAATTTTAGCAGGTTTACCAAATGCATAATCTCCTATAGACATTACAGTTAACCCATTTAATGTACCAACTTCATAACCAGAAGTATTGATTAAAAGAGAATTTTCCTTTATCATTTCAAAATATCTAGCGTCATATTTTTTAATTCTTTCAATTCTTTCCGCTAAAGCTTTTTTAATAAATTCCTCTGTTACAACTTTCGATTTAGAAATCTTAGCCCAAGTTGCAGCCTCTCCAGCAACTTGAATTAAATCATCAAATCGTGTTGAAATTCTATTATGTTTTCCAGCAAGTTTAGAAGCATATTCAACTAACCTGCACATAGCCTTTTTATCTAAATGTGGTAACTCATCATGTTCGCAAAAACCATGTATAATTCTAGCTAATTTATTAACATTTTCTTGATTTATTTCTGCGTCATCTTCAAATTCTACTTTAATTTTAAATAATTTTTTAAAATCTGAATCCATTGCAAGCAAAGTTTGATAAATATTAGCACTACCAATCAAAATAACTTTTAAATTAAGAGGAATAGGTTCAGGTTTTAAAGAAATCATAACCATAGAAGAGCGTTGATCAGCAGTATTTTCAATTCCTAATTCCTTTACCCTCAAAGCCTTTTTCAAAGCTTCATAACACATAGGATTAGCTAGCAAATCTTTTGCTTGAAAAATGATATAACCACCATTTGCTTGTTGTAACAAACCAGGTTTAAGCATTGTATGATCAGTTCTTAAAGATCCATAATAATTTTCATACTCCAATGAACCAAAAATATTATGATAAGAATAATTTGAATCCATTATAATAGGAGCACCATTACGAGCAGAATTATCAACAAAAAGATTAACTCTATAATTTAAACATGGATCAGGTTTTCTAATGTTTGGACCTTGCATAGGTTGATTAGGTTGTTTAGTTTCATCTTCCAAAAATGTAGGAATATTTTTTAAAACATCTTGTTTAACATCATTTAAGAATTTATTAATTTTCTTATTTCTTTTATACTTTGACTTTAAAAAGTTAATATGCACATTAACAGTAAGCAAAGCAATATTAGACTGCCATTCAGAAATTTTTTTATCAGACTCTCTTTCAATCTCTTTAATTTTTCCAATAACTTGCATAATTTGTTCTTGAACAATTAAAGACTTTTGTTCATAATCTTGTTTAATCTCATCATCTAATTTATCAAATTCTTCTTCCTCAACAGGTTTACCATCAACAATAGGCATCATATAAATACCATTTTGAGCGGTTCTAACATGAAAATTATATTTAGAAGCCTCCTGATTAAGCTTTTCAAGCAAAGCAGAACGTTTAGCTTCAAACTCTTGCTTAATTAAAGCCTTTTCCTTTTCAAAATCGTCGGCATTAAATGTCTTTTTAATATCTTTTCTTATTTCTTTAATAAATCCATCCATTGCTTCTTTAAATTCTTTACCTTGGCCAGCAGGTAGTCCGACAGCTATAGGTTGATTAGGATTGTCAAAATTATAAATATAGCACCAATCAGAAGGAGTTTTCTTTTTAGGAGCAATTTTCTCCAAATAATTCTTTGTGTACATTGTTTTACCAACACCACTAGGGCCTTCTAAATATAAATTATAGCCTTTTATATCAACTTGAAGTCCAAACTCTAAAGCCTTAATACCTCTATCTTGACCAATACCACTTTGTATAGGTTCTAACTCTTCAGTTGTTTCAAAATTAAAAATTTTTTCATCACATGTTATTTTTAAATCTTTATAACTCAATTCATTTTTATTTTTCATTAGTTTCCTCCAAAAATTTTTTCTTAGTATTTCCAATAAATTTATTTTTATTAGCAACTATTGTAATTTTATATTAGTTGAATAAAAAAGTAAATAACTTTTTAAGAATTTATCGAAAAAAGAAAATTACCAATTTGGTAATTTTTGAACAAACAGTTTAAAAATCAAAAAACTATTGCAATAATAAAAAATAGAATATATAATAAATACATATTATTTATTGAAAGGTAAAAGATATGAATAAAACAAAAAGGAAAATTTTTGAAACCTCAATGAAACTATTTGCAGAAAAAGGATATGACGCAACAAGCATTGAAGAGATAACAGCAACAGTGGGAGTGGCTAAAGGAACGTTATATTATCATTTTTCAAGTAAAGAGGAGATTTTTAACTTCTTAGTAGAAGAAGGAATAAAATTATTACAAAATAGTATAGATATAAAAACAGCTAAATTTGAAAATCACATAGATAAACTAAAAGCAGTTATTTTAATTCAAATAAAAGTAGTAGTAAAGTATGAAAACTTAATAAAAATATTATTAAGTCAATTTTGGGGGAATGAATCAAGAAATCAAAAATGCCAAAAACTCATATCAGAATATATTAATAAAATTGAACAAATAGTAGAAGAAGGAATACAAAAAAATGAAATCATAAAAGGTGAACCAGAGATAATTGCTTCAGAAATTTATGGTTTGATTGCAACTAGTTTAGCATATAAATTAAGAACAGGAAAAGAAATAAAAATAATGGATTTATATAAAGAATTTGAAAATACAATAATAAAAGGTTTAAAAATAAATTAATAATAGAGGGGAAAAAAGCATGAGAGAGCAAATATATAAAACAGAGGGATATAAAGATTTAAAAGAAATGTTAAAAAAGACTGGAGAAAAATATGGAGATTTACCAGCATATATTTTTAGGACTGAAGAAGAAGGAAAATTTAGAAATATAACACACAAAGAATTTAGAGATGATATTAATGCACTAGGAACTAAATTGATTAATATGGGATTAAAAAATAAAAGAATAGCTGTAATATCAGAAAATAGATATGAATGGGGAGTAGACTATTTAGCAACAGTAACAGGAGTAGGAATTGTAGTTCCACTAGATAGAGCTTTACCAGGCAATGAAATTGAAAATTTAATGATACGTTCAGAAGTAGAAGCAATATTTTATTCTAATAAATATGATGAGACTATGAATAGAGTAAAAGAACAGGGAAATACAAATGTTAAATATTTTATATCAATGGATTTAGAAAAAGAAGAAAATGGAGTTTATTCACAAAAGGAATTAATAGAACAAGGTAAAAAATTATTAGAAGAAGGAAATACAGAATTTTTAAATGCAAAAATAGATGCAGAAAAAATGAGTATAATGTTATTTACATCTGGAACAACAGCAATGTCAAAAGCAGTAATGTTATCACACAAAAATATATGTGCAAATTTAAAAGATATTACAGCAGTAATAAAATTATATACAACAGATAGATTTTTATCATTTTTACCATTACATCATACTTTTGAATGTACAGTAGGATTTTTATATCCTGTATCTATTGGTGGAGCTATAGCATTTTGTGATGGTATTAGACATATTGCAGAAAATATAAAAGAATATCAAATAACAGCAATGATATCAGTTCCTATATTATTTGAATCAATGTATAAAAAAGTAATGAAAGGAATAGAGAAAAAAGGTAAATTAGAAACAGTAAAAAAAGGAATTAAAATTAGCAATTTTCTATTAAAATTTGGAATTGATATTAGAAAAAAACTTTTCAAAGAAATACATGATAATTTAGGAGGAAAAGTAAGATTATTTGTAGCAGGTGGAGCAGCATTAGATCCAGAAGCAGAAAAAGGCTTTAATGAATTAGGATTTACAATGTATCAAGGATATGGACTAACAGAGACTTCTCCAGTTGTAGCAGCAGAAGATGATAAATATAGAAGATTAGGCTCTATAGGAAAAGCATTTCCAAGTTTAGAAGTAAAAATTGATGAACCTGATGAGGACGGAATAGGTGAACTTATGGTTAAAGGTGATACAGTAATGCTTGGATATTATAACAATGAAGAAGCTACAAAAGAAACTATTGAACCAGATGGATGGTTTCATACAGGAGATCTAGCAAAAATAGATAAAGATGGATATATATTTATTTCAGGAAGAAAGAAATTTGTAATAGTATTAAAAAACGGAAAAAATATTTTCCCAGAAGAAATTGAATTTTTAGTAAATAAAATAGAAGGGATAAAAGAGTCTTTTATATATGGTAGACCAGAAGATGATGGAGATTACAAAATATGTGCAAAAATTGTTTATGATAAAGATCAAATGAAAGAATTGTACAATTTAGAAAATGAAGAAGAAATAAAAGATTTTATATGGAAAGAGATTAAAAAAATAAACAAAACAATGCCAGCATATAAATATATCAGGGATATAATTGTTACTGATAAAGAATTAATAAAAACAACTACTCAAAAAATAAAAAGATTTGAAGAAATAAAAACAGTAATGTAATAATTAAAATATAGAAGTATTTAATAGAAATTTTAAAAATATTTAAAATTTTTGAATTAAATACTTTTATAATTGCTAAAAAATAAGAAAAACAATGTTTTTTGTAATAATTTTGTAATATTTCTGTAACACAAATATAAAATAAAAATTAAAGGTTTTACTTGTAGTTTTTTGTTGTTTACTGTATAATAATAATTGTAATAATAAAAAGTAAAAAGCAATCACGCGTAAGATAAAGGAGGTAATTTACAATGTCTAAATCTGGCATAGTAAATGTAAGAATGGTTATAACAGAGGAAAAAATATTATCAAATATAGATAAAATACAAAAATTAATAAATCCAAATAGTAAAAAACAAATAGTTCAATTAGAAGAAGATACATATTTTAAGGATTTAATAGAATCAGTAAAATCATATTTAATAGAATATCCAAAAAAGAAAAATTTCCCTGTAAGTGTATATAAAGCAGCTTATGGATTAGTTGAGTATGCGACAAATCAATTTGAGGAAAATACTAAAAAAATAGAAGAATTAATAAGACAAAGAGAAGAGAATATTGCTTTAGCTGGAAAACTAAAAGAAATATTAGAAGTAGTAGAAAATAAAGAAAAAGACTGGAAAGATCAAGTTAAAAAATCAGAAGAAGATTTTTCAGAAGATATAATAGAAACATTAACAATAATAGGAAAAAGAAGAAGTAATAATACAGAAGAATACAAAGATGCTCAAAAATTATTAAATGCAAGAATTAATAATTTAGAATCAAATTTACATATAGAAATAGATATGGAAAGAATCGAAGATAGATCAAAAGCTTTAAGCTATATAGGAATAGAAGTTGCAGACGCGTTAAAATCTATACCAGTACCAGTAGAAGAAACAAATAATCAACCTGTAGAAGAAGTACAACCTCAAGTTCAAAATGTAGAAGAAACACAACAAGAAGAATATGTACAAGAAACAACTTTTGAAGCTAAACCAAGTCTATGGCAAAGAATAAAAAATAGCAAATTTGTAAGAACTTTAAGATATATAACAAAAATTAGAGTAGTATTAGATTATTCAGCACTTCCAGAAGGAAGAGGAGAAAGTAATAATTAATAAAAAAGGCTTTTAAATTTAGAAAAAAATTCAACAAATTTAAAAGTCTTTTTAAATTATAGAAAATACAATTGTGTATTGCAAATAAAATATGAATTAAAAAATATAAATTATTGAAAAACATAAAATAATATTATATAATGCATTAAAAAAGAGGTGATGTTTATGAAATATATAGGTATAGTAGTAGCAATGGCAGAAGAAAGAGACGCAATACAAAATTTAATGGAAGACATTGAAATAAAAGAGAGTTCAGGTTTAAGATTTATTATAGGAAAAATACAAAATAGAAATGTAATATTAGTTACATGTGGAGTAGGAAAAGTAAATGCAGCAAGAACAACGCAAGTATTAATTAATAAATTTGATATAAGTTGTATAATGAACATAGGTGTAGCAGGAGCAATACAATTATTTTTAGATATAGGAGATGTAGTAATAGCAAAACACGTAGTGCAACATGATTTTGACATCACAGCTTTTGGTCATAGCAAAGGATATATAACAGGAGTAGGAGATAAAATTATATGTGATAGAGGCCTAATAGACGAATTTGAAGAAGTAATAAAAAGTATTCCAGAAAGAAGTTATAAAATCAAGGTAGGAATTGTAGCTACTGGAGATATATTCTGTACTGAACCTTGGATGAAGGAAAAAATAAATGGAAAATTTAATGCAGATGTTGTAGATATGGAATGTGGAGCAATAGCACAAGTAAGTTATTTAGAAAATATACCATTTATAGCAATAAAAACAGTTTCAGATATACCAAATAACGAAAATGCAAGAACATTTGATGAGAATATAAAATTAGCTTCAAAAAGATGTGCAAATATACTGTCAGAATATTTAAGGTAGAAAAATTGCCAAAGGGGACGGGCTATTTTGGCACAGTTTTTACAAAATAATTGAATAAATTAAATAATTAAGTGTATAATCTATATATTAAAGGAGGTATATTTATGGATAAAAAAACAAAAGTAATCCAATATGGTACAGGAAAAATGAGTGTTTATACAATGAGATATGTTTACGAAAAAGGTGGAGAAATAGTAGGAGCTATAGATGTTAATCCAGATGTTATAGGAAAAGATATTGGAGAAATTATGGGAGTAGAAAATAAAGGAGTAACAGTTACATCAGTGGAAAATGCAGAAAAATTGATTACAGAAACTAAGCCAGATGTAGTAATAGTAACTACTATGAGTTTATTAAGTGATGTAGAAGAAGCACTAATGTTATGTGCAAAATTAGGAGTAAATGCAATAACTACATGTGAAGAGGCATTTTATCCAATGAATTCAAATCCTGTGGCAACAAAGAAAATTGATGAAATAGCAAAACAAAATAATTGTACAATAACAGGAAGTGGATATCAAGATATATATTGGGGACAACTTGTATCTAGCATTGCAGGTTCAACTCAAACAATCAAAAAAATAAAAGGTAGTTCAAGCTATAATGTAGAAGATTATGGAATAGCATTAGCAAAAGCACATGGTGCAGGTTTAACACTAGAACAATTTGATAAAGAAGTGGCATCAGTGGATAAAATATCAGATGAAGAAAGACAAGCTATAATAAATAAAGGAGAATATTTACCATCATATATGTGGAATGTAAATGGCTGGTTATGTGCAAAATTAGGATTAACAGTAAAATCACAAACACAAAAAACAGTACCACAAACATATAAAGAAGATATCTATTCACAAACATTAGGAATGACAGTAAAGGCAGGAGATGCAACAGGAATGAGTGCTATAGTAACAACTCAAACAGAAGAGGGAATTACATTAGAAACACAATGTATAGGTAAAGTGTATTCAAAAGAAGATTTTGATAAGAACGAATGGACAATAGAAGGAGAGCCAAATACAACACTTGTAATAAATAGACCATCAACAGTAGAATTAACATGTGCAAGTGTAGTAAATAGAATTCCAGATGTAATAAATGCAAAACCAGGGTATATTCCAACTGAAGAAATAGGAGAACTAAATTTTAAATTAAAAATATAACCTATTGTTATAAATATACAAATATATATAGATAACAACATTTGAGTTAGTTTACAATAAAATTCTAAAAAAGCTTGATTTTCAAGCTTTTTTATGGTAAAATAACTATATAGTTATTTTTTAATAAGAGAGGTGAAAACTTAGAATTAATTCTAAGTAAAATATATGGGAAAATTAATAGATGTAATAAAACAATTTTGGATTCCAGATCCAGTTGAAGAAATATCAGAAAAAGAAATAGATGAAAAAATGAGTAAAGAAATGGAAAAAACAAATAAAAGAATCCAAAAATTAGAAAAAGATTTAAATTTGGAGCATATAAAAGTAGCAACAAAAAGTCCTAGAATAAAGAAAACAACAATAAACTCAGAACAAAAAAATAGAGAAGAAGATAAAATAGCAGAAAATTCAAATAACCAAAAAGGGCAAATTAATGATAATGAATTAACAATATAATAAATACAGGGAATAACAATCCTTGTATTTTTTTAATACATATGATAGAAAAAGAAGGCTTTCCATTTAATAATGAGATTGCTCAGAAACTTTTAAAGATTTTGCCTGAGACAGAGGTGATGATCATCAACAGAGACAGAAACAATGAACACCCAGAAGAACCTGTGGTAGTTTGTGTAGACAGCAATGGAGAGGAGAAAATTGTTAAGATAATTAATCATCATAAAATTATCTGGGCAATATTGAATGGCTATTGTGAATAACAGCCTTCATGGCAGTAAATAAACTGTCTATAAAAGAATTAAAGGACTATATCTTTTTTAGATATAGTCCTTTAAAAATACTAGAAATTTAAAAGAATAAATGATATAATCAAAAAAATGACAAAAAAGAACAATAAGTCAATATAAAAATAGAAATAAAAGTGTGCCAAAATAGCCCGTCCCCTTTGGCAACTTTTGCAAAAAAGAAAGAAGGTTAAAAATGTCAAAATTTGTGCACTTACATATACATAGCGAATTTAGTTTATTAGATGGAGCAAATAGAATAAAAGATTTACCAGTAAGAGCAAAAGAATTAGGAATGGATTCAATTGCATTAACAGACCATGGGGTTATGTATGGAGCAATAGATTTTTATAAAGCCTGTAAAAAAGAAGGAGTAAAACCAATAATAGGTTGTGAAGTATATGTTGCACCTCGTTCTAGGTTTGATAAAGAACCAAATATAGATAACAAATACAATCATCTAATATTACTTGCTAAAAATAATGAAGGGTATAAAAACCTAAGTAAATTAGTATCTTTAGGATTTGTAGATGGATATTACTATAAACCACGTATAGATTTAGGAATATTAGAAAAGTATCATGAAGGATTAATTTGTCTAAGTGCATGTCTAGCAGGAGCAGTAAACCAAGCACTATTAAATGGAGAGCAAGAAAAAGCAGAAAAAGTGGCCTTGTGGCATAAAAGAGTATTTGGAGATGATTATTATATAGAAATACAAAATAATGGAATAAAAGAACAAGTATTAGCGAATCAAAAACTAGTACAGTTAGCAAGAAAATTAGATATTCCATTGGTTGCAACTAATGATGCTCATTACTTAAAAAAAGAAGATTCATATAATCATGAAGTCCTTCTTTGTATCCAAACAGGGAAAAGAATGAGTGATATAGACAGAATGAGATTTGACACAGATGAATTATATGTAAAATCACCAGAGGAAATGATAGAATATTTTAAAGCATTTCCAGACGCTATAGAAAATACAGTAAAAATAGCAGAGAAATGTAATGTTGAATTTGAATTTGGACACACTATACTACCTAATTATGATGTACCAAAAGAATTTGCAACACATTTTGACTATTTTAAAAAATTATGTGAGGATGGTATAAAAAACAGGTATGGTGAAAACCCAAGTAAAGAAATATTAGATAGAGCAGAATATGAGATAAATGTTATAAAAAAGATGGGATATGTAGATTATTTTCTAATTGTATGGGACTTTATTCATTATGCTAAAACTCATAATATACCAGTAGGACCTCGGACGTGGATCTGGAGCAGGTTCGATAATTGCATATGCAATAGAAATAACAGATATTGATCCAATGAAATATGGATTGCTTTTTGAAAGATTTTTAAATCCAGAAAGAATAAGCATGCCAGACTTTGATGTTGACTTTTGCTATGAACATAGACAAGATGTAATAGACTATGTAGCAAATAAATATGGACATGACCATGTATCACAGATAATAACATTTGGAACAATGTCAGCGAGAATGGTAATACGTGATGTTGCAAGAGTTTTGGATGTACCATATTCAGAAGCGGACTCATTAGCAAAAATGATACCAAATGAGTTACATATAACAATAAAAAAAGCATTAGAACAAAACAAAGAATTAAACCAATTATATGAAACAGATGAGACAGTAAAAAAAGTTTTAGATATAGCAATGGGCCTAGAAGGAATGCCAAGACAGGCATCAACACATGCGTGTGGAATAGTAATTACAAAAGAACCAGTAGACACATATGTGCCATTATATGTAAGGGATAATCAAATTTCAACACAATATATAATGACAACTTTAGAAGAACTAGGATTGTTAAAAATGGACTTTTTAGGATTACGAACATTAACAGTAATACAAGACACTATAGATTTAGTAAAAGAAAATAGAGGAATAGATGTAGAATTTGACAAAGAAATGGCAGATCCAAAAGTATATAAATTATGGCAAGAAGGAAAATCATGTGGAATATTCCAATTTGAATCTCAAGGAATGACAAACTTTATGAAGGAATTAAAACCAGACTGTCTGGAAGATTTAATAGCAGGTGTATCATTATATCGTCCAGGGCCTATGGATCAAATTCCAAGATATATTAGAGGAAAGCAACATCCAGGGCATAATGAATATACACACCCAAGTCTAGAACCAATATTAAATGTTACATATGGATGTATGGTATATCAAGAACAAGTAATGCAAATTGTTCGTGATTTAGCAGGATACTCACTTCGGAAGAGCAGATTTAGTAAGAAGAGCCATGGGAAAGAAAAAACTTGATGTGATGGCAAAAGAAAGAGAAGTATTTATAAATGGACAAACAGACGAAAATGGAAATGTTATAGTACCAGGATGTGTTAGAAACGGAATAGACGCGGAATCAGCAAACAAAATATTTGATGAAATGGCAGAATTTGCAAAATATGCATTTAACAAATCACATGCAGCATGTTATGCAGTAGTGGCATATAGAACAGCATATTTAAAAGCATATTATCCAGCAGAATTTATGGCAGCAACACTAAACAGCTTTTTAGGAAATTTAGACAAAATACCACAATACATAGACGAATGTAAAACACTTGGAATACAAATATTAAAACCAGAGATAAACAAAAGTAACACAAAATTTACAGTTGAAAAATTATCTTTAGTAAATGAGCAAAAAAACAATTCTTCAGTAGCAAAGAAAGATATCAATTTAAAATCAGATTTTGCAATTCGTTTTGGGTTAGGAAGTATAAAAAATGTAGGGACTGTACCAGTTGATACCATTGTGAAAGAAAGAGAAGAACATGGAGAATATAAAAACTTCACAGATTTTTGTGAAAGAATTGCTGATGAGGCAGTAAATAAAAAATGCATTGAAAGCTTAATAAAAGCAGGGGCATTTGATGAATTTGAACAAACAAGAAGTACATTACTTGCATCATTTGAAGGTATAATAGATACAATACAAAGTGGAAAGAAAAAAGGAATGTCTGGTCAGGTTTCAATGTTTGACTTAGGTTCAGAAGAAGAAAAAGAAGAAATGAATGAGATAAAATATAAATTTGAAGAACATGAAGAATTACAAAATAAGGAATTATTATCACTAGAAAAAGAAATGCTTGGTATATATATATCAGGTCATCCATTAGAAAAATTAAGAGAAGAAATAGAAAAACAAACAAATATCAATACAATAGAATTAAGAAGCTTAGATGAGCAAATGTCAAGCAACTTAAACCAACCTGAAATGGAATTATTGAAACAAAACACAAAACCTAAATATTATGATGGTCAAAATATAAAGTATGCAGGAATTATAACATCTATAAAAAAGAAATATACAAAAAATAATAAAATAATGGCTTTTGTAACGATAGAAGATTTATATGGTACAGCAGAAATTATAGTTTTTGAAAATGCATATATAAAATCTGGAAAAAGTCTTTTTGAAGAAAATATTGTAATGGTTGATGGGAGGTTAAGTATTAGAGAAGATGATACAACTACAATAATTGCAAATGAAATAAAAGATTTTGGTGAACAAAAACAAAAAATTTTAATTTTAGATATCACTAATTCTGATGAAAAGGAAAAAGAAAAGTTAAGAGGTGCAATAAAATATTTTAATGGAGATAAAAATAATATTAATGTTTTTGTGAAAATTAATGATGATGAAAAAAGTTGTGGACAAATTTATTTGACAGATAATATATTAGAAATATTTAAAAATATTATAGGAAATACAAATGTAGTCATAAAATAGTAATAGAATTTTAGAAAATTGACATTCTTTAAAATTTATATTAAAATATGAATGTAACATAAAGTTGCAAGGTACAGGAATATGTACCAGATAATCCCAGAAAGGAGGGGAGAAAATGAAAAGAAAAGAAATAGTGCAAGTTCTTAAAAAAGAAGAAGCAGAAGGTAATGAAGAAGTAATTAATTTAATAAAGTTGATTAACTTGTATTTACCGATGTTTCTTGGACATCCAGAATCTGCATCAATTGCAGACATAAACCGTTACAATTCCCTTGTACGGTCAAATGTATTTGAGAAGAGTTTACTGGATATTCTTCTTATTAAAAATTAATCCCCTTCAAAAGGGGATTAATTTTTGTCAAAAAATACTTTAACTTGTTTTGCTCTTAACTTGAACCTTATGAAAGAGTTTCTACAAGAATCTAACTCTTCAATGGAATATAAAATTTTATCATAGAAAAAGTCTACAATTTTTTGTATAGAATTCTAAAAAATATTATTAGATTTTTCAGATAAATTTTTTTCTAAAATACAAATTGTTTCTAAAAATGTATATGCATCTTCTAAATAGACATTTACACATTTTATTAAATTTTGTAAATCATAAATGTAATAGTCAGCATCTTGCTTCAAAAGTTCAGGACTGTCTGAATACAAATCAGTATAATTCATGACAATTTTCCGAAATCTTTTAATTTTAAACATAAGAGCCCTCCTATGATGAAAAAGATTTACTAGTTACAATTAACATAATGATATTATATACTATTATTTAAAAAAAGCAAGAAAATCTAAAATTAAAATTTTCTTGCATATATAAAAATTACATTACTATAATTAAATCCATTCACCATATTTTTTAATATAAATTTTCTTAGCAAATAATGCAACAAAACAATATAAAATTGTAACTGCAAAAATCATAAAGATATATTTAGCAGCAATTGGAACAAGTCCTATCATAGATCCTAGAGCAGTAAAAGGTACAACTAAGCCTATAATAATTAAAGTAATTGAAGATATATATACAGCTTTGTGTGCATTACTTTGTATAAAAGGTATTTTTGATGTTCTTATAATATGCATTCCAACCAAATTTGAAACTATACTATAACTAAACCAAATAGTTTGGAAAGTAGAAACATCTTTAACTTGGAACACAAACCAAAGAGAGGCAAAAATTATCATATCAAATGCAGAACTTACAGGTCCCATAAATAGCATGAAATGTTTTAAACTTTTGATATCTAATTTTTTAGGTCTTTGGAGAGATTCTTTATCAACATTGTCAAAAGGTAATGTCATCTGTCCAAAATCATATAATAATCCTTCAACTAGTAATTGTATAGGCGTTTCAGGTAAAAATGGTAATAATGCACTTGCAATAATTACAGAAACAACTTCTCCAAAGTTAAAGCTTGTTGCTAATTTTATATATTTCATTAAATTAACAAAAGTACGTCTTCCTTCAGTTACACCATCTAATAAAACATTTAAATCTTTTTCAAGTAGTATGATGTCAGCAGATTCTTTAGCAATATCTACAGCAGTATCAACAGAAACACCAACATCTGAGTTTGTAAGTGAAGGACTATCATTTATTCCATCTCCCATATATCCAACAACATTACCAGCTTCTTTTAATAATCTAACAATTCTAGCTTTTTGGATAGGAGAAAGTTTTGCAAAAATATTAGTTTTCTTTAACAATCTTAAAACAGCGGTATCTGCTAATTTATCTAATTTACTTCCTAATACAATATTTTTAGAATTTATTCCAACCTTATCACAAACACATCTAGTAACCTCAGCATTATCACCTGTTAAAACAATAACTCGAATACCAGCCTTATTTAATTTTTCAACAGACTCTTTAGCTGATTCCTTAGGAGGATCTAAAAATCCTATAAATCCTAGAAGTACCATATTTTTTTCTGTTTGAACATCAAAATGTTCAATATGATTAATATCATTTTTTTGGCAAACAGCAACAACTCTTAAACCCTGTTCATTTAACTTTTTACTAATTCTTTTTATATTTTCTTTAATATCTTTAGTAATTGGAGAAACATTTCCTTTATAATCAACCATGGTACAAATATTTAAGATTTCTTCAACAGCACCTTTAGTAATCATTTGCTTTTTCTCTCCATCAGTAACAATAACAGATAAACGTCTACGAGCAAAATCAAAAGGAATTTCATCAATCTTTTGATATTTAGATTTTAACTCTCCTAAATTATTTTCTAAGCCTCTTTTTATAACAGCTTCATCGATATTACCTTTTAAACCAGTTTGAAAAAACGAATTTAAAAAAGCATGTTTTAATATACGTATATCCTCGTCGCCATTAATATCTAAGTACTTTTCTAGAACAATTTTATCCTCAGTTAAAGTACCGGTTTTATCTGTACATAAAATATTCATTGCACCAAAATTTTGTATAGAATCTAATTTTTTTACAATAGTCTTTTTCTTAGACATTCTTACAGCACCCTTAGAAAGACTTGAAGATAAAATAACAGGTAGAAGTAAAGGTGTTATAGCTATTGCAATTGCAACTGCAAATGTAAATGCAGTTATAATATCATGTTTCCAAGCATTTAAAATAAATACTAAAGGAATCATTGCAAGCATAAATCGAATTAATAATCTACTAATATTTTCTATTCCTTTTTGGAATGCTGTTTTTGGTTTTCCAGTAGTTAAAGTATGAGCTATTTTTCCAAAATAGGTAGAATCAGCAGTTTTAATAACTACACCTTTTGCACTTCCTGATATAACATTTGTACCCATAAAACAAATAGTATCTAAATCAGAAATACTATCTAAATCATCTTGTGATATTTCAGAATTAACCAATTTTTGTACACTATCAGACTCACCAGTTAAAGAAGATTGACCAACATATAAATCTTTAGCTTCAATAATTCTTAAATCAGCCGGAATCATACTACCAGCAGAAAGGACAACAATATCTCCTAAAGTTACATGATTAATTGGAATTTGAACTTCTTTATTATCACGGATAACAGTAGTTGTTGTTGCAACCATTTGCTTTAATTCTTCTGCAGCTTTATTAGAACGGTACTCTTCAAAAAAATCAAGTAAAGTACTAGCAGTAACCAGAATTGCAATAACAATAATATTTGCATAGCTTGGCGTTTCTGGCAAGTAAATATCTGTATAAATTAAGATACAAACAATACCTAGTAATATACAATTAAAAGGTGAAAAAAGACTATCAAAAAAATAGTGATACCATTTTTTTGGTTTTGCTTGTTTAATCTCATTTAATCCTAAATTATGAATTAGTTCATTGGCTTTCTTTGAAGAAAGACCTGTTTCATTAACACGATATTTTTTGATAAATTCATCTTTGGGCAATGTACATTGTTCGCCATACATTTTTCTTACGTTAACTTCCTCTTTTGCTGTAGACAAAAAAATCATCTCCTTATTTATAATTTTTTAAATCTTTATAGATTATACCACTAATTTTTATAATTGAAACAATAATATAAAAATATTTAAAAAATAATTTTAATATAAATTTTGAATTTCCATTTTTAATAAAAGTTTCCTACCTATTAATAGGTAGGGGACTTCTATTAAAAAATAGAATTTGGAATTAAATTCTTGAAATAAAATGGATGTTCTGTTAGAATAAGTATAGATTTTATTATATAGAGAGAACAGATGGAATCTAAGAAAAGAAGAAAGGAAAATAGATAAATATGGAAAGAACAAGAGTTGCAGGAATCATATTTATGAATGGTGGAATAGCACTAATGCACAGAAAAGGAGTCTTAAAAAGAAAAGATATGCAAGAATATTATACATTTCCAGGAGGAGGACTAGAAGAAGGAGAAACACTAGAAGAAGGAACAATTAGAGAAATAAAAGAAGAATTTGGAATAGATGTAAAAGTAGTAAAAAAATTATACGAATTGAAGTCAGAAAAATTTAACCAAAAGGAATATTTTTTCCTTTGTGAATATGTATCAGGAAAATTTGGAACAGGAGAAGGACCGGAATTTTCTAATAATCCTAAATATATTGATAGTGGAAAATATATTCCAGAAATAATAAAAAAAGAAGAAATAAAAAATATTTTATTATTGCCACCAGAGATAAAGGAAAAGTTAGTTGAAGATTTAGAAAATAGGAATATTTAAAATAATAGAATATAACATGCAGAAATTGTTATATTCTATTATTTTAGACAAAAATATTATAAACAAAAGTTGTAAACATGCAAAGAATAATACCACAAATAGTAGGAATGATAAAGCTTAAAAAAGTCCATTTCCATTTACCAGTTTCTTTCTTTATAGTAAGTAAAGTAGTAGTACATGGAAAATGCAAACAGGTAAAAATCATAACATTAATAGCTGTAAGTATAGTCCAACCGTTTTGAACTAAGATATTCCCAATGGCAAAAGTATCATCTAAACTTACTAAAGAACCATTACCAAGATAACACATTAAAATAATAGGCAAAACAATTTCATTTGCGGGAATTCCAAATATAAAAGCAGTTAAAATATATCCATCTAATCCCATAAGACTTGCAAATGGATTTAAAAAATTAGCAATAATATTTAATAAACTTTCTCCATTAATCCCAATATTTGCAAAAATCCATATAACAAGACCAGCAGGAGCGGCAACACATATAGCTCTTCCTAATACAAATAAAGTTCTGTCAAAAATAGACCTTACAAGTATTTTACCAAATTGAGGTTTCCTATATGGCGGTAATTCTAAAACAAATGAAGAGGGGATACCTTTTAATATAGTTTTAGAAAGAATCTTAGAGATTATTAATGTCATAAAAATGCCAAGTATTATTACAAATAAAACAGCAATAGTAGAAATAATAGAACCAGTAAAACCTGTATAACTACCAGCAATAAATATAGTTGCAATTGTAATTAAAAAAGGAAATCTTCCGTTACATGGAACAAAGCTATTTGTTAATATTGCCATTAATCTTTCTCTAGGTGAACTTATAATTCTACAACCGACAACTCCAGCAGCATTACAACCAAATCCCATGCACATAGTAATCATCTGTTTACCAGAACAACAACATTTTTTAAAAAAACCATCCATATTAAAAGCAATTCTAGGCAAATATCCTAAATCCTCTAAAAATGTAAACAACGGAAAGAAAATAGCCATAGGAGGAAGCATAACAGAAATTATCCAAGTCAAAGTTCGAAAAACTCCCAAAATAAGCATATCTGAAAGCCAAGGAGGACAATTAATATAATTAGCAAAAGAAAGCAAATGCTCTTGTATAAAGCCAAAAAACGAGAATAACATCTGGGAAGGATAATTAGCACCAACAATAGTAATCCAGAAAATAATGCCTAAAAATAAAATCATAATTGGAATGCCAAAAGTTTTAGATGTCAATATTTTATCAATTTTTCTATCTCTATTAGAATAATTAGAATTTTCAAAAGTACAAACATCATCACATATTTGTTCAGCTCTTTGCATTATTGAAGAAGTAATAATATCTTTAAAATTAGATTTTGTAATATCAATATGCGAAAATTCTTCTTCAATATCAGATTTTATATTATTAATAGAAACATTATTAGAAAGATTAATATTTAAATGACTTTCAATAGATTTTATTATAGTCTGCTCATCGTCTAATAATTTTAACGAGATCCATCTATGCAAGTTAGGAGAAATATTAAATAATTCTTTTAATTTAGAATTTAACAAATCAATTTTATTTTCAATTATAGGCAGATAACGAACTTTTTTAGGTTTAGGAATGATATCTTTATTACAAACTTTATAAATTGTATCAAGTAAATTATTCAAACTTTTTTTCTTTCTAGCAATAGTACCAACAACTGGAACACCTAATAATTCAGATAAAAGGTTTAAATCTATTTTTATATGTTTTTTCTTAGCCTCATCTAACAAATTAACACATACAATAACATTATCAGTAATTTCCATAATTTGAAATACTAAATTTAAATTCCTTTCTAAGCAAGTGCTGTCAACAACAACAACTGTGGCGTCTGGATTACCAAAACAAATATAATCTCTTGCTATTTCTTCTTCTTGAGAATCAGATAAAATAGAATATGTACCAGGAATATCAACTAAAAGAAAATCAGTATTTTTATAGCTACAATGACCAGTAGCATTACTAACCGTTTTACCTGGCCAATTGCCAGTATGTTGATGAAGACCAGTTAAACTATTAAAAATAGTAGATTTACCAACATTAGGATTACCAGCAAGAGCAATAGTAAATCCATTTTGATTTTTATTAAATTTGATATTACTATTTAAAAGAGTATTTCCCATAGAGGATTTAGTAAGTCCCATAGTTCACCTCCCAATTAATATAATATAGTTTATGAATAATTTTATATGAGGTTACAAAAATTTAAGCAAAAATAGTAATATACAAACAAATTTATTTAATATAAATTTTAATTGATGAAGAATCTTCATCTCTTATTGCAATTAAAGAACCTCTGATACTAAAAGCTTTTAGACCATTAGATGGACTTTTTAATATAGTTTTTATACAAGTATTTTTAACTATTCCTAAATCTAATAATCTTCTTTTTACATTTTCAGAACATTGGATATCATATATAAAACCAGTTTCATTTACTGGTAATTTATTTAAAGTTGTTATTTTTGTATTCATCGAAATCCTCCTTAGTTTAATTACTATATTATATTTTGTCGAAAAATAAAATGTTACTAATCATTAACTATAACAGTAAAACTTAAAAAATTTACTATTGACAATTGAAAATAAATATGAAAAAATAAAAAAAATATAAAATGAAAGGAAGTATAAAAATGGAAAAATTAAGAGGATTTGAAATAGCAAAAGGTTTTGAAGATAAAAATATAAACCTACCAATTAGAAAAACAAAATATTCAGCTGGATATGATATAGAAGCAGCAGAAGATGTTGTTATACCAAGTTTTAAGAAAGGAATAAATCCAACTTTAATAAAAACAGGACTAAAAGCATATATGCAAGAAGATGAAATGCTATTATTATATAACAGAAGTTCAAATCCAAAGAAAAAAGGATTAATATTAGCAAACAGCGTAGGAGTAGTAGATAAAGACTATTATGGAAATACAGATAATGATGGACATATAATGTTTGCATTTTATAACATAAAAGAAGAAGATATAGAAATAAAAAAAGGAGAAGTAATAGGGCAAGGAATCTTTCAAAAATACTTAATTACAGACGATGATAATGCAAAAGGAGAAAGAATGGGAGGATTTGGTTCAACTAATAAATAAGAATTAATATTATAGGAAAAAACAAATTTATAATGTAAAAAAAATTAAAAAATTTTATTCTTAGAGTATCAAGAATTACAGAGAAAATATACATAAAAATTCACGGTAAAGGCTTTGACTTTTACCGTTTTTTGTAGTATAATAAATATGGTTAAAAAATCCAGTAAAGTTATTAATTGACATAACTTTATTATCTTTTTTTCGCCGAATATCAAAATACTGAAAGGAGTGGCTTACATGTTTAATGTAGGAGATAAAATAGTGTACCCAATGCATGGAGCAGGAGTAATAGATTCAATTGAGGAAAAAGATATTTTAGGGGAGAAACAATCTTATTACATACTAAAAATGCCAGGAGAAGTTAAGGTAATGGTGCCAACAGCTAAGGCAGAAGAAGTAGGAGTAAGAAACATAATAGATAAAAATTCAGCAGATGCTGTAATTGGAGTATTAGAACAAGACGAAACAGCTATGGACAAAAATTGGAATAAACGTTATAGAGATAACATGGAAAAAATGAAAAGCGGAGACATATACGAGATTGCAGATGTTGTTAGAAATTTAAGTTTTAAACAAAAAGAAAAAGGATTATCAACAGGAGAGAAAAAAATGTTGAATAATGCTAAACAAATTTTAGTTAGTGAACTAGTTCTAGCAGAACATTCATCTAAAGAAGAAATAGAACAATTAATAGACAATAAAATAAATACTTCATTTATGATGTTTAGATCAGAAGAAGTACAACCACAAAGTATAGTAAATAAATTTATACCTTTTGATAGTACAAGTACAGGGACAGAAGAATAATTTATAGCTAAATATAAAAGGAGATGTTGTATATATAATATGCAATGTCTTTTTTTTATATATATTTTAAAAGAAGATGAAATATTAAAAACCAATATATATGAAAAATTTTACAAGGATATAAAGATGGAAATATTAATTTAATTGTTAAAGAAAGCAATAAAGTTTAGGATAAAAAATATTATGACTAAATAAGACAAAACTCGAAAAATGCTCTGTTTATCAACGTTTTGAACATTGATAGGAGGTGAAATATAAAATTATTTTCTTTATTGGATAAAAAATCGTATAAAAAAATTTAAAAAAGACTTGACAAGAATATAAAAAACTTGTATAATTAAACTCGTCGAAAGAACATGGTCGCTTAGCTCAGCTGGGAGAGCATCTGCCTTACAAGCAGGGGGTCACAGGTTCGAGCCCTGTAGCGACCACCATGTTTTTACGGCCCGGTAGTTCAGTTGGTTAGAACGCTAGCCTGTCACGCTAGAGGTCGACGGTTCGAGCCCGTTCCGGGTCGCCATTTTTTATAAATGGCTTCATAGCTCAGTTGGTAGAGCAGAGGACTGAAAATCTTTGGTGCAAACTTATGGCTTCATAGCTCAGTTGGTAGAGCAGGAGACTGAAAATCTCCGTGTCAGTGGTTCGATTCCACTTGAAGCCACCAAGCACTAATTTGCACTATAAAAATTAAAAATTTAGGTATCATCTAAAAAAACATCTAAAAAATTTAATTTTATAGTTTTCAGTTTAAAAGTACATAATTTGAAGTAGTTAGTTAAGCAGTAACTGCTTCTTTTTTTGTACTAAATACATTTGTTATTACTTTTCCAACATCATTTACACTACTTGTATCTAAATGTGCATATAAGTTAGCAGTAGTATTATAATTTGAATGACCAAGCCAAGCTTGAATTTCTTTCATATTTGCACCATTTTTCAAAAGAATACTAGCACAAGTATGTCTTAAATCGTGAAAACGAATAATCTTTAATTTTTTCTTTTTCAACAATTTTAAGAAAGTTTCTGTTACATAGTCTGGTCTAATAATATTACCACCATCATCTACACATATATATTCTAAATAATCTTGATTATAGCTATTTCCACATAGCCCTTTATTCTTTTCTTGCTTTTCTTTTAATTCAAGTAAGAAAGATTTTACAATAGGTTCTAAAGGTAAAGTTCTTTTGCTAGATTTTGTTTTTGTTTTATCTCTTATAATCAGTTTTCCATTTGATTGTGTAATGGTATGATTAATTGTGATAGTGTCTTTTTCAAAATCAACAGCACTCCATTTCAACCCTATTACTTCACTTCGCCTAAAACCATAAAAGCAATCTATCATTACAGGAATTTCTAATTTTGTACCAAGAACTTCATTTAGTAATGTTTTAACTTCATCACTTGTATAAAATTTTGGTTTATATTCTTCAATTTTTGGTAGATCAACTTTATCAGCAGGATTAGATAAAATAATATCTGTTTTCATAGCATATTGTAATGCTTTTCTTATATTTGCGTGATAATGCTTAACTGTATTTCCAGAAAGCCCTTCATCTAATAAATATTGATAAAATTCTTGAATGTGTTTTGGCTTAATATCTTGTAAAGTTATATTCTTTCCAGTAAAATAATCTGTTAATCTTCCATTTACAACACCTTTATAGCCATTATAAGTTGTTTCTTCAACACTTGCCTTTATCATTTTTAGCCATTTTTTCATATAGTCTATAAATAAAATTTTTTCATCTTCAATATTATCACTATTTATTTCTTCTTGAAATTGAAGTCTTATTTCTTCTAACTTTGCTTGTGCTTGTTTTTTATTTCCTTTTACTGCTGGAATTTTAGTTGAAACCCATTTTGTTTTCCATTTATTATCTTGTTTATAACTTAAAACTGCTTGATATATTTTATTTTTAATTTGTAAGCTACCTGTTACATCTATCATCTTTTACTCCTTCCTTTTCTATAACAGCTTAAATTTAACTTACTATTGATATTGTCTGTATAATACCATGTAATTACATTTAAGTCTAGTTAATTTGTGTAATAAAATAAGAGGCATTACCTAAATAAATGGCAACGGCTTAATTTTGATTTGTTAAATATGCTATCACATTTCTTTTTGGTATTTTATATTCTCTACCAACTTTTAATGATGGGATAGTTTTTTCTCTTACTAATCTATAAGCAAGAGTTATGCCAATGTTTAGCATTTCTTTTAATTGAACAACATCTACTAAATCTGGATATGAAGTAAACATTAGATCATAGTTTTCTTTAATAGTACCCATTTTGCTAGTCCTCCTTTCTTAAAAATTAAAAAACGAAAAGGCTTATAATAAAATAAAGCCCCTTTCTAATTACATACTATAACATCTATATTTGTATTTTTGGGTTGGAATAGGAATGTTCATATTTATTGTTTTTGGAACATCACTACCAACTTTTATACCTTTGTTAAGTCTTAAATTTCCGTTTTTATCTCTGTGATAAATACTAGAATTATATTTTGCAAAAGCATAATCATTTATATTGCTATTAGAATATGATAATTCTAATGAATCTTGATATAATAATGCTTGTAGTTGTTCGTAAGAATTATCTTCTCTCGTCGGTCTATCATAACTTTTAAAATATTCTTTCATATAGTCTTTTCGCTTAATAGCATTTTTATCTTTACGAGTTTGCTTTTCTTCTTTACATCTGCTATCTGCTTTTACTACTTTTGAAACATATTGTTTAGAAACACTGACCATTGTTGCAATATCTTTTTGTTTAAGATGTTTATTATAGTATAAGTCTAAAATGTTCTCTTGGTTTTCCAACCTTAAATACCTCCTTCCCAATGCGGTTGACTTTCTGTTTGCAAGATTTTGAACATAAAAAGCCTATTAGTTATTCCTTTGAATAACTAAATTAAATAAACTTTTGTTATCGCTTGACAACTTTTATTGATAGTAGTACAATAATATTGTAAACACATTTGAAATTGTCAATTGATATTGTTATTGTACCATCGATAATTTTATTTGTCAACACATTTGAAAAATATTTTTAATATTTTTTACAAGAAAGGAATTAAGGTAAAAAATTATGAAAGAATTACCTCGTGCAAACATACATGAAGACTTCTACTTATGGTTTAATTTTGAAGAAAAGGAAGAATATTATTCAACACCATTATACTTATATAATGTAAGTAGAGAAAGAATAAAGCCAGAAGAAGAAACTAGATTATGTTTGAAATTAGAAAAAGATATATCAAAAACAAAATTAAATAAGAAGAAACAAATTAGAAGACAGCCTTCTACTATATATGTTCATTATGTAGAGAGTATAGGTTCTATTTTAATAAACTTTTTAAATGCTGATTTTACAACTTATGAAACTGCATATAATACTTTCTTTTTTGCTTATGGCTATGAATTAGTAAAAGATTATGTACCATATTCATATATAAAAGATGAAGAAATAGATGATGTAGAATTTATGAGAATTATAAAAGATATTTATGATACAGGTAGCGATAGGTTTATTGAATGGCAAGATAATTTTAAAAGATGTGTAGATTTTGTTTATAATTTGAATGGAAATGAAGAATTAAAAGATGAAGAAGATAAACTAGCCAAGTTTATTGCATATACAATAAAGGACAGTGATTTTTATACATATTCACAAGATATTGAGATTATAACTGATAATTACATAAACATACATAATAAATATCATAACGACACATTGAATAAATTAATAGAAGGAATAAAAAACAAAAATCAAAAATTAGAATTACACAATGTTTATACAAGTAAAAATTTAACAAGTATATGTTTTGCTGTGCTAGACCAAATTGTAAGACACGAGAATTTACAAATTAAGACTTGTTTAAATTGTGGTAGATATTTTATACCGAATTATAGACAAAACGAAATATATTGTGATTTAGCAAATGTAGATCAAAGTCCAACTTGTAAAGAAAAAGGTGCAGGAGAACAATACAGAAAGAATTTAGAAAACAACAAAATACAAGCATTATATAGAAGAATTTATCAACAAAAATTTATGATAGCTTATAGAAACAAAGAAAGTAAAGTTATTCAAAAAGAATTTGAACAATGGAAAAAAGAAGCTAGAGATAAAATAAATAAAGCAAAAAAAGGTAAACTTACTGAAGATGAAGTTTATAATTGGCTAGTCGAAAATAAATAATTTATAAAATATTTAAAAATTTATTGTAAAATATTAGAAAATAAAGTATACTAGAAAAGTCCTTACATAAGGATAATCCCTGCAGAAGGGAGGTGTAAAAGGAATGACATCCTATGAGCTAATCTGGCGACTAATTGTTTTATTGCTTTTAAGTAATAATAACAATGAAAGCCAAGACACAAACAAAGAATAATCTTTGAGGGCGGCTGGGTACCGCTCTTTTCTTATGTCTAAAAACATAAAAAAAGAGATATGCGGGTACATATCTCGGTGCAAATCTCGTGACATCCTACGATTTGCTTAAGCTACTATTATTATAGCATCAATTATAGTATATGTCAAACGATTTTTTAAAATTCAACTTAAACTCAATTTTTAGAATTTTTTTCTCATATCTTTTAATAAGTCATTTACATCTATTCCAAGCACATGAGCAATTCCAAATAGTTCATAATCTTTTACAGTTCTTTTATTATTTTCAATATCATATAAACTTTGCTTATGAATACTAATACCCATTAACTCTAATTTTGCAGAAAGTTTTTCATAAGATAAATCTTTCTTAATTCTATATTCTTTTAGTAATCTTCCTATTACATTCATATTTCCATCAAATCTTGCAATCAATGACATATTTATTCCCACTTTCATTTTTTCTATGTATTGATTTTAATATTTTTCTGTGTTATATTTATAAGTATTAACACTTTATTATGTTTTTATACTTAATTACATTGAAAAAGGAGAAGTACAAGATGGAGCAATTAAATAAAGAATTTTGTGTGCCATACTATATATTTGAAGAAATTGTAGACTATGTTGAACTGACTGCAAAAGGCTATTCTAAATGTATGAAATGGGAAAATATAAAATCATTATTAAAATTAGCAGTTGTAAATAATAACTTAACAAAAGAACAAGTACAATTTTTAGAAAAAGAATTTTGTAGAGAGAAAATATTTAATTGATAACACAGATTTTTATTAAATTTACATAAATTGTTGAAATTATTGTAAAATTGTGATACTATATTTAGCATAGGCTAATAGCCTTGTAGAATTTTTAGGAGGTATTTTAAATTTTTTCAGACTTTAAACCACAATAAGTACAGAAAGGAGTTGCTCTATTAGCATGAAACTTAGTAGTGATAAGGAACATCTTGTCTTAGACAATCAGAGATTAGTTCATTATCTGGTACAGAAATTGGGGGTAACTCCAAATTCTTCAGATTATGAAGATATTGTTTCTATCGGTACAATTGGATTAGTAAAGGCTGCTATTACTTTTGATACATCGAAAAATATTACTTTTGCAACATATGCTTCACGGTGTATAAATAATGAAATTTTTATGCATTATAGAAAAGCTAACAAATATGCAAATGATATTTCTATTGATGAGCCTATAGGAGATGATGGTGAAGGTAAGGAACTTACTCTGGTAGATACGATTGCAGATCCTGATTCTAATTTTGTTGAGAAAATAGTAGACAAAGAAGAGTTCATTAAAGTAGTTGGGACTGTTTTAAATTGTTTAGAAGGAAAACACAGAATAGCACTTCTTTATCTAATGGCAGATGTTTCACAGAGAGAGATTGCTGAGAAACTGAACATATCTCAAAGTTATGTGTCAAGAATCGAAGCAAAAGCTACTCAAAAAGTTCAAAAGATTGAAAATCAACAAGTGCATTATAAGGAGGTATTTTCTATGGGAATAGTAGGAGATGAATACAAAATTTCTTTTTCATCTAAAGAAATTAGCAAATTCAATAAGATTTTTGCAACACTTTTACAAAATCTAACATCAGTTGAGAAATTACCAGATTTCAAAGTTAATTGTAACAGGGAACGGATTATAATTCAGATACCTGCTCATCCAGAGTCATTTGCTTTCATTGCTCAGATTATTCAAGAAATTGATGATTTCAGTATGTCGTTTGTTTCTAATAGAACTATGGTACAGGCAGATGATACAGATATTCAAAGTGTTGAAACTGCTGACACAAATGTTGTGAATGAAACTGAGGTGATTAAAACTGTAGAAGTAACGAGTATAACTGATACTGATACAGAATGTATTTCACAGAAAGTTCTAGATACAGATACTATTGTGGAATCTGGAAAAGAAGTGAGTGGAGTTCAAATTAGTGAGCAAATCATACCTACTTTGACGGGAACAGATAAGGTTGATGAAACAAATTCCAACTCTACAGTTCAAAAAGGAAGTCAAGTAAAACAAGTAAGAGAGTATATGTTAAGTATGGATTCTTTTACTGTCAAGGATTTGAAACTTCATTTCCCTAATTTTACTGCTACTACTATTAACAATGCTTTATATCTTGCTAAAAGCAAAGGACTTATAACTGCTATAAGTAGAGGCAAATATGCCGTGAACAAAACTTAAAATACCAAAAGGCATTACTATTATATTTACTAGTAGTGCCTTTATCTTTCTAAATCCCACTCTTTTTCTCTTTCTTCATGTTTAATTTGTTTTTCTGGATCAATGAAAGAGTGAGTTTCTTCTTCAAAATTTTTGACCAATTCTTTAGATTCGCCAATACCAAATTTATGGCAAATCCAAACTATAAATTTATCAACAGTTTCATAAAATTTATCAATAATCTTGTGTAAATAGTTATTTTCTTTTTCTAATGACCTAATTTTGTTTTTATATTTATATTCAATGTCAAATTCTTTATTTTGAAAATCTTGCTCTAATTCTCTTTTTCTATTTTCAAATTTCAAATCAAGAGTATTATTTTTCTTTTTATATTCGTGTTCTAAATATTTTACAGTATTGTGCAATTCTTTATTTTCAGCAAGTATGGAATCTCTTTCTTTTTGGTATTTTTCAGCCTCATTAACTAAATTGACTTGTTTTAATAATTCCCTTTGTAAAGAAACTTTTTCATTATATAGTTTTTCTATCATATTATCTTTTGGCTTAATAATTTCATTTTCTACTTTTTCTCTATTAAGTTTTATTAGTTTAATGTCATTTGTATTAGGAGTTTCTGGTAATTCTAGTTTTAGATTATCTAATACTTTTTTAGTATTTTCAAAATTAGTCAATTTCTTTAAATCTTCTATTTTTTCATGTCTAGCTCCCGTTTCTTCTACTGGTAAACCTCGCTCTAAATCAAACCCTTTTGAAGTTATATATTTATGAAAAGCATTTTGTAATTGTCTGTAACTATCTCTGCCTTTCCAAAAATCTCTACAACATATTTTATCAATATCTTTGCCCTCTTTATCTTTTGTATGAATTACTGGTATATATACTAAATGCATATGTGGTGTAGTTTCATCTAAATGTACTGCTGCAGATACTATATATTTTTCTCCAAGATTTTTGTAATTACATACAAATTTATAACTTTCTTTGAAGTATCGTTTTGTTTCTTCTAAACCAATTTTATTAAAAAAAGCATTATCAGAAGTAATCATCATTTCACACATGATATTACTATTACTTCTAATAGTGCCTTTTAAATCATATTCCTTTTTCATTTTATCAAATTCTTTTATATAAGTTAGTTCGTTTTTCCTACACCAAAAATTAAGATGTGTTCTTGTAGGATCAATATCTTTATTAGAATGACCTTTTGACCTTCTATCATTGTGAATGTACGATCCTTGTGCATCCACTCTTGTTAATTTGTCATTTCTTATAATAGCATAGCTCATATCTTCTTGCACCTCCTTCTTTGCTCAAGATATTCTTTGAATGTCTAACATACTAGACAAACAAGTTTGTCCGTATGGCAGGGTTTTCAAACCCCACACCCCAAACCTAAAAATTGCTACTCGCATTTTTAGGTTATTTCATAAAAAATGCTTATCGCAATTTTTATGAAATCCTAGCAAGAAAAATAAATTTTTCTTACTAGGTTCACTTTAGCAACTACCGAGCAGAAACCAGAGGGAGAGAGCTAAAGTGAATTAGGTGTAATAATCCCATTTATGAAAAATAGAATTATTACACCTATATAAGCTGAAACCGTCGGTCGTTCGCCTCGTTTCATAGGTAGTCTAGTAAGTAGCTTTTGCTACTATAATTGCTGATAC
>CALXAB010000007.1 GCA_944386175.1 uncultured Clostridia bacterium | reverse complement strand
AGTAATAAAACAATGACACTTTCGTAAAATATCCACCATAGGTTTTAGAATTGTGTTATTTTAGATAGTAATAAAACAATGACACTTTCGTAAAATATCCACCATAGGTTTTAGAATTGTGTTATTTTAGATAGTAATAAAACCGAAGAAACAAAGCTAAGAATTTTAGTAGAGTTTTAGAATTGTGTTATTTTAGATAGTAATAAAACTCCTAGTAACAAAAGATATCCAATGAAAGCGTTTTAGAATTGTGTTATTTTAGATAAGTAATAAAACTTGTGCTATAATATAGTAAGTCGCTGGAGGGTTTTAGAATTGTGTTATTTAGAATAGTAATAAAAATACTTAAACAAACATAATATGTTATGTTTATTGCTTAGGATAAGAGCAATATTCTTACTTACATGTGTAGATTATAAAAATACAAGTAAAAAGGAGTTTTTATAAAAAATTCCTTTTCTTTTTTCAAAAAATTGTATATAATAAAAAAGTAAAAAATAAAAACAAAAAGGAATGATAACCAAATGAACAAAAAACAAGCAAAAGAAAGAATCGAAGAACTAAGAAAGCAAGTAGAATATCATGCAAAAAAATACTATGATGAAGACAAGCCAGAAATATCGGACTTTGAGTATGATATGTTAATGGTAGAGTTAAGGAATTTAGAAAACAAATATCCAGAACTAAAATCAGAAGACTCGTTAACACAAAAAGTTGGAGGACATGTAAAAGAAGGATTTCAAAAAGTAACACATGAAGTGCCATTACAAAGTTTGCAAGATGTATTTAGTATAGAAGAAGTAGAAGAATTTGACAAAAGAATGCAAGAAAAAGCTAAAGAAAATAACATAGAAGAAGTAAAATATGTAGTAGAGACAAAAATTGATGGATTATCAGCAGCATTAGAATACAAAAATGGAAAACTTGTAAGGGGAGCGACAAGAGGAAATGGGCTAGTAGGAGAGGATGTTACAAATAATCTAAAAACAATAAAAACAATTCCAAAAGAGATAAAAGACAAAATAGATATAACAATTCGTGGAGAAGTATTTATATCAAAAGCAGATTTCGAAAAAATGAATCAAGAAAGAGAAGAAAACGAAGAAGAATTATTTGCAAATGCAAGAAATGCAGCAGCTGGTTCTCTAAGACAGTTAGATAGTAAAATTACACAAAAAAGACCACTTGACATATATATTTTTAATGTTCAAAAAATAGAAGGAAAACAATTTAGTTCTCATTATGAAGAACTAGAATATTTAAATAAACTAGGTTTTAATGTAAATCCAGTGCGTATATATTGTAAAAATATAGAAGAAGTAAAAAAAGCAATTGAACAAATTGGAGAAATGAGAGAAAATTTAACATTTGGAATAGATGGAGCAGTTGTAAAAATAGATAACTTAAATTTTAGAGAGATTTTAGGTACAACGGCTAAAACTCCAAGATGGGCAGTAGCATATAAGTATCCACCAGAAAAGAAAGAAACACTTTTAAAAGACATTGTATGTCAAGTCGGAAGAACAGGCGTAATAACTCCAATGGCAATATTAGAACCAGTAAAAGTCGCAGGTTCTACAGTATCTAAAACAACTTTGCACAATGAAGATTTTATAAAACAAAAAGAATTAAAAATAGGAGACAAAGTAGTAATACAAAAAGCAGGAGATGTTATTCCAGAGATAGTTGAAGTAAAAAAAGAGAAAAGAACGGGCAAAGAAAAAGACTTTGAAATGCCTAAAGTTTGCCCAGTATGTGGAGCACCAGCAGTTAGAGAAGAAGGAGAAGCGGCAATAAGATGTACAGGAATAGAATGTCCAGCGAAATTATTTAGGAATTTAGTTCATTTTGTTTCAAGAGAAGCAATGAATATAGAAGGATTAGGCGAAAATATAATTTCTCAACTTTTAGATAAAAAATTAATAAAAGACATTTCAGATATATATAAACTAACTTTTGAAGATATAGCTTCTTTAAAAAAGAATGGTCAAAAATTTGCACAAAATTTAATAGATAGTATAAATAAGAGTAGGCAAAATGATTTATATAGACTAATTACAGCACTAGGAATTAGACATGTTGGAACAAAAGCATCAAAACTATTAGCTAGGAAATATAAAACAATAGACAATTTAATGCAAGCAAGTTTTGAAGATTTAAGTACAATTAATGACATAGGACCAATAGTTGCAAATAGTATAAGAGAATTTTTTGTACAAGATCAAACAATAGATTTAATTAATAAGCTAAAAGAATTAAATGTAAATACAAAGAATTTAGAAAATGATATAGAAGATAATAGGTTTGAAGGAAAAACATTTGTATTAACAGGAAGCTTAGAAAATTTTACAAGAGGAGAAGCGTCAAATATAATAGAAAAATTTGGTGGAAAAACATCTGGGACTGTATCTAAAAAAACAGATTATGTATTAGCAGGTGAAGAAGCGGGGAGCAAATTAACAAAAGCGCAAAATCTAGGAATTACAATAATATCAGAAGAAGAATTTAAAAATATGATAAAATAATGTAAAATATCTTGAAAAATAATTTATAAATAAAAAGAGATTTAAATTTTTTAGATGTAATCCAAATAAAAATTTAGAGAAAGGAGAGTATGATTATTTAATTTTATTAAATGTATCGTACAAGATTTTATGGAAAAATATACATTTGAAAATATGTGGGAAGATTTACGAAATGGCTATCAAATTTATTATACGTATGTGGGAAATAGATATTTATTATTTAAAACAGCAGAAAACTGTTATACTCAAAAATTATTGTCTAAAGACAAAAAAAATCCACAGCCTAAAATGTTAATGCTTACATTGAAAAGAGTTAAAGAAATTTTTCCATATATGGAAGATATTGAATATAAAGTAGAAGGGTAAAATATTTTTTGTGAAAAGGATAAAAAATAATTACAATTTGGGTGTCGTCAGACTTTATTTAGAATTTAATCAACGTACAAAGAGTAGGTATCATAAATTTAAATTTGTTTTGGCAGCTCAAAATTTAATCCTTTTTCAATCAAATTTGTACTTTTGAAAGGAATGATATAAAAAATGGCAGTAATAATTGAAGGAAAAACTTTAGCAAAAAAAATAAGAGAAAATTTAAAAAAAGAATGTGAAGAACTAAAACAAAAAGGTATAATTCCAAAATTAGCAGTAATAATGGTAGGAGATAATCCAGCCTCAAAAGTATATGTAAAAAATAAAAGTAAAGCATGTGAGGAAATAGGAATTAATTACGAAGAATATTTATTAAAAGAAAATACTACTCAAGAAGAGTTAATAGATTTGATACAAAATTTGAATAAAGACAAAACAATCAATGGAATACTTTTACAAAGTCCATTACCAGAACATTTAAATATAAATCAAGCAATAAAAGCAATAACTTATGTTAAAGATGTAGATGGTTTTACACCGTCTAGTGTTGGAAAATTAATGATAGGAGAAGATACATTTATATCTTGTACACCATATGGAGTAATTAAAATGTTTGAAGAATATAATATTGACTTAACAGGTAAAAATGTGGTAATATTAGGAAGAAGTAATATCGTTGGAAAACCGCTATTACAATGTTGTTTGAACAAAAATGCAACAGTAACAGTTTGTCATTCAAAAACCAAAGACTTAGAAGAATACACCAAAAGGGCTGATATATTAATAGCAGCAATAGGAAAATCTAAATTTGTAAAAAAAGAAATGCTAAAAAAAGGAGTAGTAGTAATTGATGTTGGAATTAACAGAGGTGAAGATGGTAAACTAACAGGAGATGTTGATTTTGACGAAGTAAAAGAAATAGCTAGCTATATTACACCAGTTCCGGGGGGAGTTGGACCAATGACTATAGCAATGCTAATGAATAATGTTATAAAAGCAACAAATATACAGTATAGTAATTCAAATATGTTTTAATAAATATAATAAAAGGATTTTAGGGGCACTATTTAGTAGTGTCTTTTTTTATACAAATTGTATAAAAAATGCTTTGCTCTAACAAATGCATACAAATTTTACTAAAGTAAAATTTGGCACATGAACAATGATGCGGGCTTTGAAATGTCATAAACAGAGAAAATGTTTAAAAAAGCCCGCATCATTGTTCTAATAGAAAATAAAAAAGAAAGGAGTTTTGTATAATTTATTATACAATAAGAGAAAATGGAAAATTTAGAAGATAAGAAATATTGGATATGGTTATCATTAATAAAAGGATTGGGAGCTAAAAGAAAAGCAATGTTAATTGATAAATTTAAAGATCCAATGCTAATTTATAATTTAAAAGAAAAGGATTTTTTTAATATAAAAGGAATAGGAGAAGATACAATAAAAAAATTGTTAGATAAAAAGATAAGGGAAAGTCTAGATAAACATATTGAGTATATGAAAAAAAATAATATAGACATTATTTCAATAAATGATAAAAAATATCCCCAGATTTTAAAAAATATATATGATCCACCAATTAGCCTATATATTAGAGGAAATCAAAAAATATTAAATAATAAATGTTTAGCTATAATAGGATGTAGACAATTATCAGATTATGGGAAAAAAGCTACAAAATATTTTGCATATAATTTAGCTAAAAAGAAATTAACAATTGTCAGTGGGTTAGCAAAAGGAGTAGATAGTTATGCACATATTGGAACATTATGTGCAAAAGCTAACACAATAGCGGTAATAGGGAATGGATTGGATACTATATATCCAAAAGAAAATGTATATTTAGCAAATGAAATATTGAAAAATAATGGTGCTATAGTCTCAGAATATCCGTTAGGAACAAAACCAGAAAAAATGAATTTTCCTGCTAGAAACAGGATTATAAGTGGATTAAGTAAAGGAGTACTTGTTGTAGAAGCAAAACAAAAAAGTGGGACTTTATTAACAGTTGATTTTGCAATAGAACAAGGAAGAGATGTTTTTGTTGTCCCTGGAAATATTAATTCCTTAAATTCAGTTGGTACAAATGATTTGATAAAACAAGGAGCAAAACCAGTTACTAATTACATGGATGTAGATATTTAGAAAAAAATACTTGACATTAGGTCTACGGCTATGATATAATACTATCTGTTACAAGAAGAAGCCAAAACTTCTCACCTTATCCAATAGAGGAAAAAGGTTAGAAAATAAAAAATTATAAAAAATAATAAATAATGTTATTTTATAATTGGCTTGTAACAAAAGTCAATTTTTTTATTATGGAGGTGTTTTATATAAAACAAGAATTACCAATAAATGGTCAAATAAGAGCAAAAGAAGTTCAATTAATAGGAGACCAAGGAGAAAAAGTTGGTGTTATACCTTTAAGAGAAGCTTTAGAAAAGGCAGAGGAAAAAAACTTAGACTTAGTTTTAGTTGCCCCAAATGCAAATCCACCAGTTTGTAAAATGATGAACTATGGAAAATACAAATTTGAACAAGCTAAAAAAGAAAAAGAAGCAAAAAAGAAACAAAAAGTTTTAGAAATTAAAGAATTAAGAGTAACACCAAACATCGAAGAACATGACTTTGGGTTTAAATCTAAAAATGCAAGAAAGTTCTTAGAAGATGGAAATAAAGTAAAAATAACTGTAAGATTTAGGGGAAGAGAAGTAAATAATTCTAAAGCTGGTGAAATAGTACTAGAAAAATTTATTGATGTTTTAAGTGATATTTCAGTAGTTGAGAAAAAAACTAAATTAGAAGGCAGAAATATGTTTACTATATTAGCTAAAAAAACAGAAAAATAGTCTGTTATTAATATACAAAAAACGAAAGGAGAAATTCAAAATGCCAAAACTAAAAACAAACAAAGCTGCTAAAAAGAGATATTCATTAACAGCTACAGGAAAAGTAAAAAGAACAAAATCAAACAGAAAGCATTTATTTGCAAACAAAACAAGAAGACAAAAAAAATCAGGGAAAGTTCAAAATGCTTATGCACATAAGTCATGTGAAAATACAATTAAGAAATTATTGCCTTATGGAAATTAATCAATAAAAAGGAGGAGAAAATAAAATGGCAAGAGTAAAAACAGCAAGAACAACAAGAGCAAGACATAAAAAAATATTGAAACAAGCAAAAGGATACTATGGTGCAAAACATTATAGATTTAGAAATGCTAATCAAGCAGTAATGAAATCTTTATCATATGCATATGTAGGAAGAAAAGATAAAAAAAGTAATTTTAGAAAATTATGGATAGCAAGAATTAATGCAGGAGCTAGAATGAATGGAATGACATATAGCAAATTAATTGCTGGATTAAAAAAAGCAAATGTAACAATAAATAGAAAAATGTTAGCTGAATTAGCTGTAAATGATGAAAAAGCATTTGCAGAAATTGTAAAAGTTGCTAAAGAAGCTTAAATATTAAATGAAAAATAGTTTTCTAGATGAGAACTATTTTTTTTTCATACAATGTTATAAACAGAGATAATGTTCAAAAAAGCCCGCTATTGTTAGGAATATTGTTTTGAGATAACAAAAAATATAAATATAGTATAATATAAAATTTTAATCATTAAAAAATTAATTTAGCATATAATATATAAAATAGCACTTAAAAAATTAACTATATGAAAGGAGGCAAAATGAACCAACAACAAATAGTAATAGAAAAATTAGACAAGATAAGAAATTTAGAAATAGACAAAAAAATAAAACAAAAAATATATAATATTATTTATGATGAAGAATTTAATGATATGATAGTCAGAACAAAAACAGATGAATCGGCAATAAAAAAATTAAAAATTAGAAAATACCAAAAAGCAGAAGAATTAAGAGATTTAATAGGAGTAATGATAACAACAAATACAGAAGACGAAACATATAAAATAGCTAAAAAAATTATATTAGAAAATTCTAATTGTAAAATAGAAGATTATATTAGATACCCAAAAAATGGATACAAAAGTGTACATCTTAATTATTCATTGAAAACTAACGAAATGGATGATATACCAGTAGAAATACAAATTAAAACAGAAAATATGCGAATAGCACAAGAATTAGTACATGATAGAATATATAAAAATTTAGAGTTACCAATAAATGTTAGAAACTTCTTATCTACAATAATGTTTAAATATATAGAATATAAGCAGAACTTAAATGAAAATATATTAGAAGATAATAAATATATTTACAAATTAACTGAATATATAAAATGAAAAAACAATAATATAAATAAAATATTATTGTTTTTTCATTTTAGGTTTTGATATAAGAGAAGCAATATATCCAAAGAATACAGCAGCAGCAATTCCACCAGCAGCACTTTTAACACCACCAGTAAAAGCACCAATTAAACCACTTTGCTGAACTTCTTCAATTGTACCTTTAGCCAAATTATATCCAAAGCCAGTAAGAGGTACAGTAGCCCCACTACCTGCAAAATCAACTAAATATTTATAAATTCCAAGTCCACCTAAAATTGCACCAGTTGTAACAAAAATAACTAAAATTCTTGCAGGAGTAAGTTTAGTTTTATCAATTAAAATCTGACCTATAATACATATAATACCACCTGTTAAAAAACATTTTAATAAAGTAACCCAATCAAAAACCATTGACCAATCTATATCCATAATATATCTCCAATCTATAAAAATTATAATTCGATACTTATAGCATGTGCTATACCAGGAATAGTTTCACCTTGTTGAGAACTTGTAGAATTCATTAAAGCACCAGTTGCAATTAATAACATTTTCTTTATTTTTTTATCCTGTAATTGTTTAAAAAAGTAACCAGAAAAAACTGTACCACAACAAGCACATCCACTACCACCAGAATGAGTATCTTGTTCATTTTTATCAAATATTAAAACACCACAATCATTATAATTAGATTTAATATTATAACCTTGAGATTTCATAATATCAATTACAATTTCTTTACCAATATGACCTAAATCTCCACTAATAATTGCGTCATAATAACTAGGACTTCTACCAGTATCTAAAAAGTGAGTAGTTAAAGTGTTGGCAAATGCAGGTGCCATAGCAGCTCCCATGTTATTACCATCTTTTATACCCATATCTACTATTTTACCAGGTGTTATATGAGTGATATAAGGACCATTTCCATTTTTAGAAATAACAGCAGCACCAGAACCAGTTACAGTCCACTGACTAGTTGGAGGACGTTGATTTCCAAGTTCTAGAGGAAACCTAAACTGTTTCTCTGCACTACAAAAATGGCTAGAAGTAGCACATACAACATTATTAGCAAAACTTTCGGCACAAATAGCAGCTAAACTCATAGACTCAACAAAAGTAGAACAAGCACCAAATACTCCAAAAAAAGGTAAATTCAAACCTCGTAAACCAAAACTAGAAGAAATACACTGATTTAATAAATCACCAGCAAATAAGCAATCAAAATCATCAATAGAAATACCAGATTTATTAATAACCAAATTTACAGTTTCTTTTATAATTTTACTTTCGGCCTTTTCCCAAGTTTTTTCACCCCAAAACTCATCATCCAAAGTATTATCAAAATACTTAGACAAAGGCCCTTGAGCTTCCTTAGGTCCAACAATAGAAGCACACTCAGTAATTGTAGGTGGGTTATCAAACTTAATAGTCTGTTTTCCTAACTTTTGCAAAAAACTCAACTCCTTTTTAGAGAAAAAGGGATCTCCTTTTTTCCCTATATTTCATTTTAATATAATTAATAATTTTTACACTAATGTTATACTTTGTGTGTTAAAAATCAAATAAATAATTCCTACTATAATAGCAGTAGATATACCAAATACCAATACAGGTCCAGCAACAGTAAACATTTTTCCACCAACACCCATTACATAACCTTCTGATTTATATTCCATAGCTGGTGAAACAATAGAATTCGCAAAACCTGTAATAGGTATTAAAGAGCCAGCACCAGCAAATTTTCCAATTTTATTAAATAAATTTAGACCAGTTAAAAATGCAGAAATACCAATTAATAAAATGGAAACAATTGTACTAGACATTTGTGCATCAAAACCACGTTCTTTACATATATTAAAAATAACTTGACCTACTGTACAAATTAATCCACCTACCCAAAAAGCATTGAAACAATTTTTTACTATAGTTGATGGTGGTGATTTTTTATCCACATATGTTTTGTATGTTTCTTTTGATTCTATTGGATTCATAATAACTATCATTCCTTTCTGAGGTGTATATAAGATGAATTCAAAATAAACCTCTTTTTTATTGTGACGGAATTGCCAAAATAGCCCGTCCCCTTTGGCACATTATTTACGATTTAAGTCAATTACAAAACTTAAGTCTAAATCAACAAAATATTCGGAAATTTTACTTCCGTCTATATTAGCTCTTTGCTCTAAAATTTTTACTTCTGTTATATAATCTATTGTTTTAGAAGCCTCAGCTATTGCTTTTACTATTGCGTCTTTCCATGAAATATTCGAATTGCCTGTTATTATTAAATGTTTTTTTATTTCCATATAAATACCCTCCAAAATCTTTTAAAAATATCTTTTCCAAAACTTAGAAAAATATACAAAAATATTATAAAATAATAGAAAAAAATATAAAAACAATATATAATAAGAAAAAATAAAATACTTGTACAAAAAAATATATATAAATGATATATATAAGTTATGATGATATATATAAATGATATATTTATAGAAAAGGAGAAAGTAAAAGTGATAGATAAAGCAAGAGAAACAGCACTAAAAATTTTATATAAAATTGATAAAGATAAAGGATATTCTAATATAGTACTAAATGAAGAATTAGAAAATAACAAGCAAAATTTAAGTGAAAAAGATATTGGACTAATATCAGAAATAGTATATGGAACAACAACTTGGAGATTAACTATTGATGAGACAATAAAAAAATATTCAAAAATAAAGTTAAAGAAAATATCTTTATGGATTTTAAATATTCTAAGAATGGGAATTTATCAAATAATTTTTTTAGATAAAATACCTAAATCAGCTACAGTAAATGAAAGTGTTAATTTAGCCAAAAGATATGGGCATAAAAGTAGTGCTAATTTTGTAAATGCAATCTTGAGAAAAATTAGTAAAAATGATTATCAAAGTTTTTATGATATTGAGGATGATGAGGAACGAATCTCAAAATTATATTCTATTCCTAAATGGATTATAGAAGAACTAAAAAAAGAAATGAGTATAGAAGATATTGAACAAATATGTAAATGTTCAAATTTAAAACCCAAAATTCATATTAGAGTAAATAATTTAAAAACTAATAAGGAAAAATTAAAAGAAGAATTAGTAAAGAGAAATATAAAATTTAAAGATGGAAAGTTAGAAGACTTTATAATAGTAGAAAAAATGAAAAACATAGAAAAATTAGATTTATTCAAACAAGGATATTTTACGATTCAAGATGAAATGGCAGGTTTAATATCTATAGTATTAGAACCAAAAAAAGGAGAAAAAATATTAGATTGTTGCAGTGCACCTGGAGGAAAAACAACATATATTGCTGAATTAATTAATAATGAAGGAATAATAGAAGCATGGGATGTACATCAACATAGAGTTGAATTAGTACAGGAAAATGCAAATAGATTAGGTATAACATCTATAAAGACAAAACAACAAGACGCTACTATATATAATGAAGAAAACAAAAATAAATATGATAAAATTTTATTAGATGTTCCATGTTTAGGATTAGGAGTATTAAAAAGAAAACCAGATATAAAATGGAAAAGAAAAAAAGAAGATATTAAAGAAATTGCTAAATTACAAGCTCAAATTCTAGATATATGTTCAAAATATTTAAAACACGGAGGTGAATTAGTATATTCAACATGTAGCATTTTAAAATCAGAAAATGAAGAAATTGTAGAAAAATTTGTAGAAAAAAATCAGGATTTTGAAATTATAAATTTAAACGAAAATTTTAATAAATATAACCCAAAAATCTATCAAAATTCTAAATATATAAAATTGTTTCAAAATACTGAAAATGATGGCTTTTTTATCGCTAAATTGAGGAAAAAATAAAATATTACAAGAATATTACAGTTGTATTACGATTACATTAAATGTATTGACTTTTTTATAAATAATTATAAAATATAAGTAGATATTGTGATTTTTAAAATTATATTGTAAATTTATGCAAGTATTATTTTTTGAAAAGTGTAAAAAATAGAAATATAAAAAATAAAAGGAGAAAAAAATGTCAGATTGTTTAGGACTATATATAGAAGACAATTTAATAAAATATGCCAAAGTTTCAAAAGACAAAGACGAAAAAAAAGTTGAAACTTTTGGAATAAAATTCTATGATAATCTAGAAAAAGCTATAGAACAAGTAATACAAGAAACGTACAGCCAAAAAACACCTATAAGTATCAATTTATCACAAGAAATATATAATTACTATGACATGTTTGCTTTACTAACAAAACAAGATTTGCAAAAAGCAATAAGTACAGAATTTGAGGCTTATTGTGTTGATAGAGGATATAACCCAAATGCATTTGAAACTAGATATGCGATTTGTGATAATGGTTTAGATAAGGATAAAATAAAAGTCATTCATATAGCAGAAAACAAAATAGAACTAGAAAATAGAGTAAAACAAATAGGCGGATACAAATTGTCAAATATTTCTCCTATATCTATGTCAATACCAAATTTGCTTGCTAATCAAGAAGACGAAAATTATATGATTGTAAATATTGAAGATGAAACTACAATAACAACAATTATTAATAATAAGGTTTATAACATAGAAAAATTCGAAGAAGGTAGTAGAGAAATATTAGCAAAGATAAATTTAAAAGAAAATTCATATTCAAAAGCATATGAAATTTGCAAAGATACTACTATATATACTTCAGAAGGGAAAAATCTACAAGAAACAGAACAAAGTTATTTAGAAGATATAATTCCTACATTATATAATATTTTAGGAGTAGTAAGAAAAAAAATAAATGAAGTTACAGAAAAAATTGGAAAAGTATATATTACAGGAACAGGAGCTTTAATTAATAATATAGACTTATATTTTCAAGAATATTTGTTAGACACCAATTGTGAAATATTAAGACCATATTTTATAAAAAATACAAAAGCAATTAATATAAAAGATTATATAGAAGTAAATTCAGCTATTTCGCTAGCCTTAATGGGATTAAATGAAGGGATAGCAGGAATTAACTTTAAACATCAAACTTTTGGAGATAAAGTACCAGATTGGCTAAAAATAGAAGTTTCACCAGAAAAAACAAAAAAAGAACGTAAAAATCAAGGTGGATTTTTTACATGGGATTTAGGACAAAAGTTAGATAAAACAGAGATTGGTTTAGTAAGAATATGTGTATTTATGTTATTGCTAATAATAATTTATAGCGTATTTTCAGGGGCTTTAGCTAGTGCTATGAACCATAAAAAGGAAGAAGCACAACAGTCAATTAATAATACAAATGCTCAAATATCAAAAATAGGTAAAGATGACCAAAGTATAAAATCAAAAACAAATGAATATGCAACAATAATAGAGAATATAGAATCATTTAGCAATAATTCATCAGAGAGAAATAGAACTAGAAATGCAATACCAAATTTATTAAATCAAATTATGGCCTCTATTCCTACTAATGTACAAATAACATCAATTGAAAATACAACAGATACACATATAATAATGGAAGCCAAATCTACAAAATATGAACAATTAGGTTTCTTTATTGCAACACTTAAAAATGAAGTAATATTACAAGATGTAATATCTACAGCAGGACAAAAAGAAGGAGATATAGTAACAATAAAAATAGAAGGAGAATTGCCATGAAAAAATTATTAATGTTAATATTAATTGCATTACTTGTTGCACTTTCTATATTTATTGTAATTAATGGCATTAACATAGGAAGAGTAGAAATATTAGGTTATTATGGAATGAGAGACAGAAATGATGAGCTAGATGAAAAAATACAAGAAGCAACTAAATTAGCAACTACAGAATATAAAGAAAATTTGCAGACTTTAGAAAAAGATGCAAGAGAATTAGAAGCCAAAAAACAAGAATATCAAAGTTTGTCAACATCAGCCGATGGAGCAGATTTGCAAATAGCAAGTCAATTCCAAAGGTATAATTATGAAAGATTATTAGTAGAATTAGGAAGACATGCAACTAGTGAAGGTGCAAATTTAAAAATTGATGTTATTGGAGATGGAATACAATTACAGTTAGGTACAAATGAAAAAATTTATCTATATGATTTTAACTTTACTGTAACAGGTAGCTATGTAGCAATAACAAGTTTTGTATCAGATATTGAAAATGACCAAGACTTAGGATTTAGAATAGAACAATTTAAATTAAAACCAGGTTCTTCAACAACAAATTTACAAGCAACATTCACATGCAAAAATATACCAATGATAGAAAAAATACCAGTAATAGTAACTTCAACAGAAAATTCAGAAGATACAGAAAATGAAGAAAATAAAAATACAACAAATAACACAAATAATAGTACTAATACAAATAATTCTAATTCAAGCAATAGCACAAATAATACAAATACAACAAATGATACTAATACATCTAATAATACAAACACACGATAAAATTAAATGGTAAATTAAAATAAATAATAAGCAAAGGAGTTTATTATGACAAAAACAGTTTTAAGAGAAATGATAATAATTTTGCTATTATGTTTAGCAATAATATTGATATTAGGAATTTTGTTATATGACTATGTTCCAATAGCAAAGGTTATTCCAGAAGAAGTTTCTTACACTACTCCAGAGGAAATTCAAAAAGAAATTTCACAAGAGGATACAGTAGAACCTGTTATATATACTTATGAGGTACAGTCAGAAGATTTGAATAATTATAAAAGAATTCAAGAATACCAAGCAGGAAAAGCAAATCCTTTTTCAGATATAACAGCACAAGCTGGAGAACAAACACAAAATGGAAATAGCTCTAGTGGAGGAACAAGCAATACAACAAATTCGAATAATTCTAGTTCTTCAAATTCAGGAAATGAAAATACTTCAACAGATAATTCAAATGCAACTAATAGTAATGGCTATTATCCTGATAAGGGAACAAAATAATTAATTAGTTATTAACGTTATATTTATATCTTATAAATATATCACAAAAATATATTAAATTTGCAAAAGAAAAGGAGGGATATATGATGAAAAACCAAAGAGGTATTACTTTAATTGCTTTAGTTATAACAATCATAGTATTATTAATATTAGCAGGTGTATCTATAGCAATGTTAACAGGAGAAAATGGAATACTAAATAAAGCAACATCTTCAAGAAGTGCAACAAATGAAGCAGAAGCAGTAGAAAGAATAAACTTAGCATTAAATGCAGTAAAGGCAGAAATTTATGATCAACAAGTTACGGAACAAAATTGGAAACCATTAGATGGTAGCAATCTGAAACAAGAAATAAAAGATTCTTTAAAGTTAGATGGATTTGGTACAGAACCAGTTACTACTATTACAGATGATACTAATAATGGAAAATATGTATACAGTTTAAGTGGAACTACTCTAACTTTATCATATTTTAGTAAAACAACAGAAGTTGGAATGAATACAACAGGAACTACACCACTTGTTGAACCAATAAAAGGAACAATTGATTTATCAAAATCACCATATACAGTAACTGAAGCTAAATAATAGAAATTTTAAGATTATTATAATAAAATTATAGGAGGAAAAAGATGAAAAATCAAAAAGGTATTACTTTAATAGCTCTTGTTATTACAATTATAGTATTATTGATATTAGCAGGGGTATCAATAGCAATGTTAACAGGAGAAAATGGAATTTTAAATAAAGCAACATCTTCAAGAAGTGCTACAAACGAAGCAGAAGCGGTTGAAAGAATAAACTTAGCATTAAATGCAGTAAAAGCAGAAATTTTTGATCAACAGGTTACAGAACAAAACTGGGAACCAGTTGAAAGCGATGTACTACAAGCAGAGATAAAGGCATCTTTAAAATTAGATGGATTTGGAGACGATAGTGTTACTGATATAGAAGCAGAAGCTAATGATGGAAAATATGTATATGCATTTGATTCAGATACAGCTATTTTAACATTATCATATTATAACTCAACAACAGAAGTTGGAGTAGATACTACAGATGCAACACCAGATCCTATAACAGGAACAATAGACTTAAGTGCAACACCTTATAAAGTTACAGAAGCAAAAGCAAACAGCTAAAATTAGCATAACAAATATACTAGTATAAACAATATAAAAAGCCATACGCACACTATGTGTGTATGGCTAAAACTATAAAAAAGGGAGAAACAATGGAAACACTATTTTATATATTGATATTCATAATAGGAGCATTATTTGGAAGTTTTTATACACTAGCAATATATAGAATTCCAAAAAAGCAAGATATAACACATACACATTCATATTGTCCTAATTGTAATCACAAATTAGGATTATTAGACCTAATTCCAATATTTAGTTATATTTTTCTATTAGGAAAATGCAGATATTGTAAAGAAAAAATAAGACCAAGATATCTAATAATAGAAATATTATCAGGTATATTATTTGTTGCAATAGCATATTTAAACAACTTTAATTCTGAAACACTATCAATATTATCAATAATCGAATATGCATTTATAATATTATATTTAACATTTATAATATTAATGGTAGGGATAGATAGAGAAAATAGAAAAATAGAAAAATCAGTAACTATATATGGTATTGTTATATCTATTATGTATATGATATATCTATGCATAGTAGAAGAAGCTAATATATATAGATATGTTATATATTTGATAGCATACATAATAATATTAATATTTGATACAATCACACTAAAAAGATATGCAAAAAGCACTTATTTAAATTCAATATTATTATGCATTATAACAATGACAATTTTTACAAGCGAATATATAGTATTTAATACCATAATAACTACTTTAATAGCAATAGCTATATATTTAATAATAGAAAAAGTAAAAAATAGAATGTCAAAAAGCAAAAAGTCAGATAAACAATTAGCTAGAAACATAAGTATAGGATTTTACTTAGGAGTTATAAATATTTTATTACTATTAATAATATTAACATATGTAAAATTCATTATATAGAGGAGATATAATATAAATGAAATCGGAAAAAGGATTTACTGCTATAGATGTCTCTATAGCCATAATATTAATATTCATATTTGTATCAATATTAGCAGTGCTATTTTTTCAATATAATAATTCATCAAAAGAATTAGAAAGAAAATCACAAGCAACATATTATGCAATATCAGAAATAGAAAAAGTAAAAAATTCAAATTTTGATGAATACTTAGGAATGGGAAATGCACAAGTTGATATTTTAGAAGAAGGAAATGTTCAAGTAGAAAATGAATCAGGAGTAATGGAAGATACAGAATATTATAAAACTATAACTGTTGAAGATTATGCTTTAACAAGGGATGGTAAAAAACAAGACTATGTAAAGACAATAACTGTTAAGATAAGTTATAAATTTAATAATGAAACTCAAACTGTAGAACTTTCAACAGTAAAAACGAAAGGAAGTTAATATGAGAAGTGAAAAGGGTATAACCTTAATATCTTTAATAATTTATGTAATAGCATTAACTATAGTCATAGGAATTATAGCAGTAATTTCTGGATATTTTTATAAAAATGTGGCTACTGCTTCAGTAGATGTTGAACCAATGGTAGAATACACTAAATTTAATTCTTTTTTCTCAGAGGAAGTAAATTATAAAGGAATAAAAGTTTTAGATTGTAAAACAACAACAAAAGATGATGGAAAAATAGATACAAGCTATATAGTATTTGATAATGGAGTTCAATATACATATATATCAGAAAATAAAGGTATATATAGAAATAAAGTTAAAATAGCTCGAGGAGTAGAAGAATGTACTTTTGAATATACAGTAGAAAATTCAAAAGATATTGTAAATGTTACTTTCAAATCTAAAAATTTAAACAATCCAATAAAATATACATTGAAAAAATAATTATATTTTAAGAAAGAAGGTATTATATATGGATATTAGAAAAAGACAACCTATAGGGGTAGAATTAGTAAAAAGAGGTATAGTTTCTGAAATAGATATAAAAAACGCATTAGAATATCAAAAAGAACATCCAAACAGAAAAATAGGTGATATATTATATATACTAAATGTATGTGATCCTAAAAAATTAATAGAAGCAATAGGAGAAATAGTAGGTGTTAAGGGAATATTATTAAATGTCAGAAATATAAAAGTAAGACTAAATGACTATATGTCTGTAGATATTGCTAAGAAAAATAAAGTAATACCATTTGAAGTATCATCAGGAAAAATAAAAGTATGTTTTGCAAATACTGTAAATGATAAAAATATGGATACAATCAAATTACTATTTTTAAATAAAGGTCTTATAATGGAAAGTTATATTACTTTTGAAAGTGATATAGAAAGAATACTAAAATCTATGGAAGGAACATCAGATGAGAGTTTAACAAATACAGGTAGAAATGATTCAACAACTACATTAGTAGACAGTATTATAAAAACAGGAATAGATAGAAGAGCAAGTGATATTCATATTGAGCCAATGGACACATATGTTAGAATAAGATATAGAATAGATGGAGAATTATTTACAGCAGCAAAAATAGACAAATCAAAGCAACAACAAATAATAGGAAGACTAAAAGCTATATCAAATATGCACCAAGAAAAACAAGAATCGCAAGACGGTAGAATATTACTATATGACGACTACAATATCCGTGTATCTTCACAGCCAAATGTTAATGGAGAAAAATTCGTTTTAAGATTATTAAAGAAAAATGAAAATATTAAAAATATATTTGATTTAGGTTTTCCTAAAAATGAAGAAGAATTAAAAAGAAGTATAAATAAAAAGAATAGTCTAACAATAGTTGCAGCACCTACAGGAGAAGGAAAAACAACCAGTTTATATAGTATAATAGATTATTTAAATAGACCAGAAATAAATATAACAACAATAGAAGACCCAGTAGAAATACGAATAAAAGGATTAAATCAAATTGAAATAGATAATAGAGCATCATTTTCAGAATCATTAAGAACAGTTTTAAGACAAGACCCTGATATCATATTAGTAGGAGAAATAAGAGATACAGAAACAGGAGAAATAGCAATACAGGCTGGACAAACAGGTCATTATGTATTATCAACAATACACACAATTGATAGTATAGAAGTAATTACAAGATTAAGAAAACTAGGATTATCGGATTATGATATATCAAGTACTCTAGCAACATCAATATCTCAAAGATTAGTAAGAAAATTATGCCCAGAATGTAAAAGAGAAAGAGACTTTGACGAAGAAGAAAAAGCAATAATAACATCAATTGGTAAAAAGTATGGTGTAGATTTTGATTTAAGTGGCAAAACATATGACGCTATAGGATGTCCACATTGCAATAATACAGGTTATTATGATAGAACAGGAGTATTTGAAATATTAGATTTAACAGAAGAAGTTAAAGAGGCAATAATGAATGGAGAATCAAGCATACAAATTAGAAGAATAGCTTTACAACAAGATTATAGACCATTAATAGTAGATGGAATTAATAAAGTAATTAAGGGAATAACAACTGTGGACGAGTTAAACAGAAAATTAGTAATTTATTAAAGTATTCTAAGGAGGAATAACTATGAATATGGAAAAAATATTAGATGAAGCGATGAGAAGAGACGCTTCAGATGTACATTTAATATGTAATAACAAACCAATGCTAAGAATAATGAGAGATTTAGTTCCAATAGAAGACAGCAAAGTATTAACTCCACAAGATATGAGCGAAATGTACGATTTCTTAGTAAAAGGTAATATAGATAAAGATGAAGTTTATAACGAAACCAAAAAGTTAGATATGTCATACGAATATAAAGGAATTCGTTTAAGAGTAAATATATCTTCTTCTGATGATATTCCATTATGTACATTAAGACTTATAAAAAATGAACTACCAACATATGAATCTTTAGGAGTTCCAGATATAGTAAGAAGAATGACATACCAAACACAAGGATTAATATTAGTTACAGGAAAAACAAATTCAGGAAAAAGTACAACATTAAATGCTTTAGTAAATTATATAAATGAAAATCAAAATAAAAAAATATTAACATTAGAAAACCCAGTAGAATATAAGCATTCTTCAAAAAAATCAATAATTGTACAAAAAGAAGTAGGAAGAGGAAAAGATGTATTAACATTTAGTGATGGTGTTAAAAACTCTTTAAGGGAAGACTGTGATATATTAGTAATTGGAGAAATAAGAGATAGAGCAACAATGGAAGCAGCAATAGAAATGGCAGAATCAGGACATTTAGTTATAGGAACACTTCACACAAAATCATGTGCAGAAACAATAGACAGAATGATAAACTTCTATGAAGTTAGAGATCAAGCGACAATAAAATACTTATTATCAGCATTATTAAAATTAGTTGTATCACAAAGATTGTTAAAAGGAATAGATGATAAATTAGTATTAGTGCCAGAAGTAATGGTTGTTGACAATATTGTAGCTGGAATTATAAGAAAAGAAAAAATAAGTGTATCAGAAATAGAAGACGCAATACAAAGTAATCTAGAAAAAGGAAGTATAGGATTAATAAATTCTTTAGCAAAATTATTTGTAGAAGATAGAATAAGTCTAGATTTAGCAAAATCACAAATAGAAGAAAAAAATATAGAAATATTAAATAGAACAATTATGCAATTAAAAATAAAAAAATAAAATAAAAGGAGGATAATATGCCTACGTACACGTATAAAGCTGTTACAGACAGAGGAGTAATAGTAAGAAATAGAGTAGAAGCTTCAAGTAGACAAAATCTTATAAAAACTCTAAAAAATAATAATTTAGTACCAATTTCTATAGAACAAGTATCATATATAGGAAGAACTCAAAAAAAGAAAAAAAGAAATGTAACAGACATACAAGAGATAATGAAAAATGTTAATACAACTCAATTAGGTGCAAAAGCTAGGAAACTATCAGCAAAAGAAAAAGTAAATTTATATTTTGCAAAAACAGAAAAAATAACACAAAGAGATTTAGTGGTATTTACTCAAAACTTTTATTTGCTAAAAAAAGCAAACTTCAATAATATACATGCATTAAGCACCATAATAGAAAGTACAGAAAATGTAACATTTAAAGGAATATTAGAAGACGTTTTAGCTGGTGTAGAAGCTGGTGAAAATATGTACACTACAATGGAATACTACGAAGATGTATTCCCATATATATATATAAATATGATAAAAGTAGGTGAATTATCAGGCTCTCTTACAAACTCACTAGAACAAGCAGTAAAATATTTAGATGATACAGAATCATTAAATAGAAAATTAAGAGCAATTTTAATACCTAATATAATTCAATTTGTATTATTAATAGTTATGTTAGTTGTAGGTACATTATTTGCTATACCAGCAATTCAGAGTGTATTTGATCAAGTAGGAACAGAAGAAGAATTACCAGCGATAACACTTTGGTTTGCAGATTTCATGAATATGGCAATAAAATATTGGTATATACCAGTCTTGATAATACTTGCAATTGTAGGAGTTATATTATTTTATATTAATACTCCAAAAGGAAAATATAATTTTCATTATTTTAAGTATAAAGCACCAATATTTGGAGAATTAATATTTGCACTTGATTTTAATAGACTAATGAAAGCAATGTTATTAAACTTACGAAATGGAATGAGAATACAAGAAGCATTAGAAGTAAGTAAAAATGTAGTGCAAAACTATGTAATGTTATCAATTATAGAAACATCAATAAATAATATATTAATTGGTGAATCATGGGTAGATCCTTTTGAAAGATCAGGTTTAGCAAAACCGATGATAACAGAAATGTTAAAAATAGGTATGCAAACAGATTTAACAGAAATGATTGAAAAATTAGTTGAATATATGCAAATAGATATTGATAATATCATGAATAAGATTATGAAAGCATTACCTCAAATTGTATATGCTATAGTTGGTGTAGTATTAATATTCTTTGTTATAGTAGTATTAGTACCATGTGTACAAGTTTATATGGGAAACTTCTTATTCTCAGCATATGGAGTATAAAAATAGTCTCATTTGGAATGTTAGTAGTATTCCAAATGAGATTTTTAATACAATAGGATATATTGTATTAAAAATGCTTCGCACAACGTATGCACACCAATTTTACTAAAGTAAAATTTGGCGCACGAACAATGACGCGGGCTTTGAAATGTTATAAACAGAGATAATGTTTAAAAAAGCCCGCTATTGTTCTTGAATAGGAAAAATTGAGTTTTTACTATTCAAGAACATCGCTTTGCTCTAACAAATGCAAATAAAAAAATAAAAGGGATAGAAATGGACAAAATTAAAAAATTTAACTATATAAAAGTAAAAAATGTAATAATATTTGTATTATTGGGAATATGGATTCTAATTCCAGTATTAAAAGAAATGAGATTTACATCATTTTTTACAAATCTTAATGAATATAATTATATGCAAATATTAGCAATAATAGGAATTTATCTAATAGTATATGAATTTTATAAAAAATTTAAAACTTGTAAAAATAAAAAGGAATTATTAAAAGAATTATTACCAATAGCAATTTTACTAATGTATTTAATGTGGACATTAGTTTCAGCTATATTTGCTAAAAATAAAAATTTGGCTTTTTATGGTACATCATATAGAAAAGATGGATTTATAACATATCTAATATATGCAGGATTTTTTGCATGTGCTTTTTTAATGGATTCAAAAAGATTAAGAAAATATTTATTAAATATATTTATATTAGTGGCATGTTTGACAATTATATTCATTGAAATGGCAAATAATGGTCATTTATATAATATATTTGATTTTAATAATATAGATACAGGAGTTTTTAGTAACTCTAATCATTATGGATATTATTTGTTGTTAGTTTTATTAACAAGTTTTTTACTATTTATTACAGAAAAAACAAAAGTAAATAAAGGTTTATATTTAATTTCATATATTTTTATATTATATTATTTTATAAAAAATAATACATTTGGATGTTACATAGCATTTACAGTAACTGCAATTATATATTTTATTTATTCAATATACATAAAAAAGAATATCACATCATCAGTAATAGGATTAATTATATTTGTTATAATGTCATTTGTAGTTCAAATAGATGGACAAAGTCTAGTTAGCAAAAATGTAATAGTTTTATTTAATGATATAAGTAAAATATTAAATATAAATCTAGATAATAAAGAAGAATTAAATGAGGATAATTCAAATTGGGAAAAAGCAGGAAGTGGTAGAGCAGTATTATGGAAATATGGAATACAATTTTTTCTGGAAAAACCGATTATAGGATATGGACCAGAAAATTTAGAACAAGAGTATGCAAGATTTGACATTAATCAAGATAGACCACATAATTTGCTGATACAACTTGCAACAACATCGGGAATAATAGGAATGTTATCATATTGTACAGCAATAGGAATTATTATAATAAAAGGAATACGATGTTTTAGCAGAAAAGATAGTGTACAGAAACTAGTATTATTTGCAGTAGTAGCATATTTGATATCTGCAATGTTTGGTAATTCAATGTATTATACTTCACCATATTTTTTCATATTCTTAGGATGGCTAATGAAGGATAATATAGGCGATAAAATATATAAATTAGAATAAAACAAAAAAATAATAAAGAGTTGTAGGATGAGTCTTATATAAAAAATATATATATTGTATAAAGGTGATAAAGAAAATATTAAATTTCAGAGATTTGTGTCTTAGAAAGGAAGGGATTGAAAATGGATATTGGAATTGATTTAGGTGGAAGCCATATAGCAATAGGAGTTGTTAATAACAAAGGATTAATACAAGAAAAGATAGAAAAAAGAATATTAGCAAAAGAAAAAGAAAATATAAAAAACATTATAGAAGAATATATAATAAAAAATGTAAAAGAATTTATGAAAAAATATGAAATATCAAAAATAGGAATAGCAATTCCAGGTACTGTAAATGAAAATACAATAATAAAATCTGTAAATCTAAATATAGAAAATTATGATATTATAAATGCTCTAAAAAAATCAATAAAAAAACCAATATCTATAAAAAATGATGCAAAATGTGCAGCTATAGCAGAAAATAAATATGGATGTCTAAAAAAATATAATAGATCATTATTTTTAACATTAGGAACAGGAATAGGAGGAGCAGTAATAATAAATGATAAATTACTTGACACAGGTGATTTGCCAGGGGGTGAAGTAGGACACATGGTAATTGAAAAAAACGGTAAACAGTGTAAATGTGGTAAAAAAGGATGTTTTGAAAGATATGCTTCAATGAAAATACTAAAAGATAACCTTAGAAATGAATTAGGATTAGATGAAAAAACTAGAGGTCAAGAATTATTTGATATTATAAGGAACAATAATCCAAGTAATAAAAATTATGAAAAAATTGAAAAAATAGTAAATGAATTTATTGAAAATTTAGCTATTGGAATTTCTAATTTGATAAATATTTTTGAACCAGAAGCAATTGGCATTGGTGGTAGCTTTGTGTATTTTGAAGAAGTTTTGCTAAATAGATTAAGGACTAAAATTTTAGAAGATAATCTTTTGTTTAATAAAAGAGAATCTGTAATTATTGAAACTGCTATTTTAGGAAATGAATCTGGTATTATAGGAGCTGTTATTTAGATAACAGTTATTACAATTAACAGTATCAATGCAAATTGTAATATTATGGTAACTAAGAGTGAAAAAAGTTTGAAAAAAAAGCTTGATTTTTTAGTACTTTTCTGATACAATATTATGCGTATTAAAAAACACACAAAGAGAGTTTTGAGGATGTGCCATTTTATGGTTCTAAAAAACGAAGAACTTTGTGGAAGATATAACAAAAAGGGAGGAATAAAAAATGGCAGTAGTTGCAATGAAACAATTACTAGAAGCAGGTGTTCACTTTGGACATCAAACAAGAAGATGGGATCCTAAAATGGCTGAATATATATTTCAAGCTAGAAACGGAATCCATATAATTGATTTACAAAAAACATCAAAAAAATTAGATGAAGCATATGCATTCATCAAAGAACAAGCAGAAGAAGGAAAAACAATTCTATTTGTAGGAACAAAAAAACAAGCACAAGAATGTGTTAAAAACGCAGCAGAAAAATGCGGAATGTACTATGTTGACCAAAGATGGTTAGGAGGAATGTTAACTAACTTTGGAACAATCAAAAAAAGAGTACAAAGATTAAAAGATTTAGAAAAAATGTCAGAAGATGGAACTTTTGATGTATTACCTAAAAAAGAAGTAATATTATTAAAAAAAGAAATGGAAAAACTAGAAAGAAACTTAGGTGGAATAAAAGAAATGGAAGAACTACCAGGAGTTATATTCTTAGTAGATCCTAAAAAAGAAAGAATAGCTATATTAGAAGCTAAAAAATTAAATATACCAGTTGTAGGATTAGTAGATACAAACTGTAATCCAGAAGAATTAGATTATCCAATACCTGGAAATGATGACGCTATAAGAGCAGTAGCACTAATTGCAGATGTTATGGCAAATGCAGTAATTGAAGGAAAACAAGGAGAAAGCTTTGATAATCAACAAGAAGAACAAGAGCAAGAAGTTGAAACATCAGAAAATCCAAGTATGGAAGAAGTTGTAGAAAATGCAGAAGAAACAAAACAAGAGGAAAAAGTAGAAAAAGTTGAAGAATAATAAATAAAATTTAACAAAAAATAAAAGAATAGAAAAAAGAAAGGAGACGTATCAAACTAAATATTAGTTTTTTAGAAATGATATGTCTTTCTATCTATTAAAAGGGAGGAATTAAGAATGATTTCAGCAAGTTTAGTAAAAGAATTAAGAGAAAAAACAGGTGCAGGAATGATGGACTGCAAAAAAGTTTTAACAGAAACAGATGGAGACATGGAAAAAGCAATTGAATTATTACGTGAAAGAGGAATTGCAAAAGCAGCAAAAAAATCTGGAAGAGTTGCAGCAGAAGGATTAGTAGAAGCATATATTTCAGAAGATGGAAAAGTAGGTGCAGTAGTAGAAGTAAATTCAGAAACAGACTTTGTTGCAAAAAATGAAGAATTTAAAACATTTGTAATGAATGTAGCAAAACAAGTAGTAGAAAAAAATCCAAAAGATGTTGAAGAACTATTAACACAAGATTCAATAGAAGTGCCAGGTAAAACAGTAAATGAAGTTTTAGTAGAAAAAATAGCAACAATTGGAGAAAATATGTCAGTAAGAAGATTTGCAAGATTTGAATCACAAGGATTAGTGGAAAAATATATTCATGGAGATGGAAAAATAGCAGTATTAGTAAATATGTCAAAAGGAGACAAAGAAGTAGCAAAAGACGTATGTATGCAAATAGCAGCAGCAAGACCAGAATATCTAAATGAACAATCAGTACCAGCAGAAAGATTAGAAAAAGAAAAAGAAATATTAAAAGCACAAACAATGAATGAAGGAAAACCAGAAGCAATTGCAGAAAAAATAGTGCAAGGAAGAATAGGAAAATTTTTCTCAGAAGTATGTCTAGTAGACCAAGCATTTGTAAAAAATCCTGATGTAAAAATCTCACAAGTTTTAAAAGAAAAAAATGCAGAAGTAGTTGAATTTGCAAGATTTGAAAAAGGTGAAGGAATAGAGAAAAAAGAAGAAAACTTTGCTGAGGAAGTTATGAAACAATTAAACTAATATAATAAAAAAGTAAAAAAACAGTTCTTAATATGTGTTATGCATGTTAAGAACTGTTTTTTATATAATAGGAAACAATATGAAACTTTAAGTTACTTAGTCACAAAGTGAAAATAAACAATTTTTATTTTCAAAAGAAAGTTACCATGCAACATAATATGTTTAAACAACTAAAAATTAGAGTTCACAAATAATACAAAAATACTTATAAAAAATTGTAATAAAATTGTAATAATTGATAAAAGTCTATAGAGACATAGGGTATAAAACAAACAAAATAATATGTTGCAATTGCAACAGTAAAAATAATTTATTGGTATATAATCAAGACAATTAAAATTCAATTATATAATGTAAATAGATGTAATTGAGGAACAGGGGGAATTGCTATGTTAAATGTAGTAAAATTTAGTAAAAAAACAAATAGTCTTGATTTTGCTTTAATGGTTGATTCAGCAGATAAATTAGAACGTCAAGCATATGATGAAAGCAAAATTGTAGAAGCTTTAGTTAAAGAAGCAAATTGTGAAGAAAAATTAGCAAGAGAGGTGGCTAAATCTGTAACAGAAAAATTACAAAAAACAGAAATAGAAACAGTTGATACATCATTAATTCGTTCATTAGTAAATAATGAATTGTTCGAAAGAGGATTAAATAAAGTTTTAAAATCAAATTCAGAGGTAAACATACCATTTTATAATATTACAGAAATAATCGAAAATGCAAATAAGGAGAATGGAAACACAGCTCACAACCCAGAATCCATAAATTTAACATTAGCAGAAAGAATATTAAAAGAATATGCATTAAGAGAAATATTGCCACCAGATATAGCAGAAGCCCATTTAAATGGAGAAATACATATACATGATTTGGGAATGATTGACCGTTTTTATTGCTCAGGTCATTCACCAGAATATATAAAGAAAAACGGAATAAAAAATATCCCGACAATACCATCTAATTCTAAACCAGCAAACAGTGCAAATGTGCTTGCAAGACATATATGTTCAATAACTCAATTTTTACAAAGTCAATTTGCAGGAGCAATAGGTTGGGAAGCTCTAAATGTATTTTTTGCACCTTTACTAGTAAATATGACATATAAAGAAATAAAACAATTAGCACAAACACTTATATTTGATTTATCACAACTTGCAGGAGCAAGAGGTGGACAAGTAGCATTTACGGATTTTAATGTTTATTTATCAATTCCAGAACATTATAAAAAAGTATTAGCAACTGGAGCAAGAGGAAAATATATGGTAAAAGATTATCTGGAAAAAATATATTATTTTGACACACAAGAAGAAGCAAAAGAATTTGCTAAAGAAAATGAATACCACCTAATGCTTTATGAAGATTATAGTAAAGAATCAGCTTTATTTACAAAAGCAATATTAGAAGTAGTAGGAGAAGGAGACGCAGACGGAATGCCATTTGCATTTCCAAAAATCAATTTACATATAAATCAAGAATCATTTACAGATCCAGTAGCAAAACAATTACTAATGTTAGCCTGTGAAGCATCAAGTAAATCAGGATGTCCATATTTTATATTTGATAGAAATGCATTTTCAGTATCACAATGCTGTAGGCTAAAAATAGACTTCACAGAAGAAGATAAAAAATTAATAGATACACCAGAAGAACTTAGATTTGTTGGTGGTCAAAATGTATCAATCAATTTACCAAGAATGGCATTAAAAGCAGAACATGATATAGATAAATTTTATGAAGAATTATCAAAAGCAATGGACAAAGCAGCAAGAGCGCATATAATACGTCAAGATTATGTATGGAAATTAGCAAATTTAGAAAATTCACCATTAAGTTTCTATGTAAAAGGAATGGATGGAAAGCCATATGTAAGACTAAAAAATATTTCATACTTAATAGGAATAGTAGGACTAAATGAATGTATATATAATCTAATAGGAAAAGAAATGCACGAAACAGACGAAGCTTATTCACTATCACTTCAAGTAATATCATACATGTATCATGAAACTAAAAAATTATCAGCAAAATACGGAATAAATATGAAACTAGAAGAAACACCAGCAGAATCAACAGCAGGAAGATTTGCAAAACTAGACGTAAAAAAATACGGAGACAAAGCATTTGTTAAGAAAAATGAATTTGGAATGTATTATACAAACTCAGTACACTTTGCAACAGACAGTAATGTAGACTATATAACAAGACTAATGAAACAATCAAAATTCCACAACTTAGTAGAAGCAGGAAGTATGATACACATCTGGGGAGGAGAAAACAGTCCAGATCCAAAAGCAATATATGAGCTAATACAAACAACATGGGATAACACAAAATGCGTACAATGGGTATTATCACCAGAATATACACTATGTAAAGAATGTCATACCAGACATAATGGACTAATAGACAAATGTCCAAAATGCGGAAGTGAAAATGTAAGAGGAGTAACAAGAATAACAGGATACTATGTATTTATAGACAAATTCAACAGTGGAAAACGAGCAGAATTAGCAGACAGAAAAAGAGAAAAAATAGGATAATTACCAATTTGGGAACGTGTCCAAAATTGGAAGAATAAATAATTAATTAGAAGACAAAAGTAGGGGGAATTAAAATGTTAAAATTATATACAACAACAACATGTCCAAGATGTCAAGCATTAAAAGGAATGTTTAAAGAAAATGAGATACAATATGAAGAAGTAAATATAGAAAATGATTTTGTTGCAAGAGCAAAATTATTAGAAAATGATATATATCAAGTTCCAGCTTTAGAGGTAAATGGAGTAGTAAAATCAGGAGAAGTAGAAGAACTTTATAATTTTGGAAATATTAAAGCAAATAATTAGAAAAAGCAAGGGGAATTATAGTATGTTAAAATCAGTAATATGGGCGAGTATGTTAGACTATCCAGGAAAAGTGTGTACATCTTTATTTTTTGAAGGGTGTAATTTTGCTTGCGAATATTGTCAAAATAAAGATATTAGTAAGGCAAAATCAATAGATTTTGAGAAGGAAATTTTACCTAAATTAATAGAAAGAAAAGATTTTGTAAAGCATGTTATTTTATCAGGAGGAGAATGTACAATTTGTCCTGATATACAAAAAATAATTGATATTTTGTATGGAAAAGATTTTAAGATAGGAATACATACAAACGGATACAATACGGAATTTTTAGAAAAAAATAAAGAAAAAATTAGTTATATAGGTATGGACTTTAAAACTAGTTTTGATAAGTATAATTTATTAGCTGGCAGAAAAATTGATATTAGCAAGATAAAGAAAAGTGTTGATTTTATTATAAATAATATACCTGAATATGAATTTAGAACTACAGTTTATCCGAAATTTGTTGATGAAAATGATTGCATTTCTATTGCAAAATATTTGTCAGAAAAAAATGCAAAAAAATATGTACTTCAACAATATAAAAGAGTGGACGGAGTTGCTGTAATTCCATTTTCACCTGAAAAACTAGAAGATATAAAAAATAAATGTAATAAATATATAAATACAACATTAAGAATAGGATAAAATATGTTGTTGAAGATTTATAAATTCTATTGATTTTCTATCTTTATTAATATTCTATGTGTCTATTAACTACGTATATAGTATTTTTTTGAAATAATAGAAAAATATAATAACTATTTAAATTTATGTAAAATTGTGGTATAATATAGTTATAAAAACGTTGAAAGGAGACAAAAAAGATGGAAAAATTTAACCTTTTAAGTAGACTGAACCCATATTATTATGAGGTTCGGGAGACAGAAAAGACAACAGTAATCAGGAGAAAGGCAGATCGGCATATAGTTTTTGCAATCTCATCTAAAGGTGAGAAAACAAAAATATTTGTGGATGAGCAAACATTTCCTGATATGTTACGAATATCCATCTGAAATGGAAAATGGCGAGAGGAATATAATTAATCCTCTTGCCATTTCCTTTTCATACAATAGGAAAGTTACCCTTTCCTATTGTATAAAAAGTGCTTCGCACAACGGATGCACACAATTTTACATACGTAAAATTGGCACAGAACAAATTAACGGAAAGCCAAAGAGAAAAGTTAAAGATTGTACAAATGCTAAGGCTTTCCGATTTGTTCATAAAAATAATAAAAATCTAATGACTAGCAAATTAGTTGTTACCATTGGTAGCTATATTAGAATAATATAACTATCATCGTAACATTAAATTTTCAAAAATTAAGAAAAAATTAAAAAAATACTGTATTTTTTTTCATTATATGATAAAATAAGCATGACAAAATAAAATTTAAGGAGAGTGAAAAAATTGTCAGAGCCGAAATATAAAAGAATATTATTAAAATTAAGTGGCGAAGCATTATCAGGAGAACAAAAGACAGGAGTAAATGTAGAAACAGTAGGAAATATATGTGATAAAATAAAAGAAATTGTTGACATGGGAGTACAAGTAGCAATAGTAGTAGGAGGAGGAAACTTCTGGAGAGGAAGAAACGGACATCAAATGGAAAGAACAACAGCAGATTATATGGGAATGCTTGCAACAGCAATGAATGGATTAGCATTACAAGATGCATTAGAAGCAAGAGGAGTATATTCAAGAGTCCAAACATCAATAGAAATGAGAGAAATAGCAGAACCATTTATACAGAGAAAAGCAGAAAAACATCTAAATAGAGGAAGAGTAGTAATATTTGCATGTGGTACTGGTCATCCATATTTTACAACAGATACAGCAGCTGTATTAAGAGCAACAGAAATAAAAGCAGATATAATTTTATTAGGAAAGGCAATAGACGCAGTATATTCAGCAGATCCAAAGATAGAACCAGACGCAATTAGATATGAAGAAATATCATATTTAGATGTATTAAATAAAGATTTAAAAGTAATGGATTCAACAGCAACAGCAATGTGTAGAGATAATAACATACCATTACTAGTATTTGGAATATCAGACCCAGAAAATATAGTAAAAGCAGTTAAAGGAGAAAAAATAGGAACAATTGTAAGTTAGGGGAGAAAAATGTTTATATAGGGGTCTATTGACATTAGAAGAGATTAAAAAAATATTAGATGATAATATAAAAATAGATAAAGAAGAGAAAGAATTAGGAGGAAGATAATTATGGATTATACAAATTTAAAAGAAAAAATGGAAAAATCAATAAATGTTTATAGTGAAAGGTTAGCAGAGGTTAGAGCTGGAAGAGCAAATCCAGCAATATTAAATAAAGTAAAAATAGACTATTATGGAACACCAACACCAATAAATCAAGTAGCAGGTATATCAGTTCCAGAAGCTAGATTAATAATGATACAACCATGGGATGTAAGTATATTAAAAGAAATAGAAAAAGCAATTTTAGCGTCAGATATAGGAATAAATCCAAATAATGATGGAAAAGTAATAAGACTAGCTTTTCCAGAATTAAATGAAGAGAGAAGAAAAGATATAGTAAAAGATATAAAGAAAATGGCAGAAGAAGCAAAGGTAGCTGTAAGAGCTATTAGAAGAGAAGGAATAGATGAAGCTAAAAAGCAACAAAAAGATGGAGATATAACAGAAGATGAATTAAAACAAGCAGAAAATGAAATCCAAAAAATCACAGATAAAAATATAGAAGAAATAGATAAAATATTAGAAGTAAAAGAAAAAGAAATAATGTCTGTATAGCAATTAGCCTATTATTAGATATTTAGTTAACGAAAAACATAAATTACATATTTTCCTAAGGAGAATGTTATGGATTTTAAAAATAATTTAAAAAAATATCAGCAAAATATAAATAGTCAATTAGAACAATATCTTAGAAAACAAGAATGTCCTGAAAAATTATTAAATAATTCAATGGAATATAGCCTAATGGCAGGAGGAAAAAGATTAAGACCTATTCTAGTAATAGCAACATATGAATTGTTTAGAAAGGATATAGAAAAATGTTTTCCATATGCTATAGCAATAGAAATGGTACACAATTTTTCACTAATTCATGATGATTTGCCAGGAATAGATAATGATGACTTCAGACATGGTAAGCCAACTAATCATAAACAATTTAATGAAGCTACAGCAATACTAGCAGGAGATGGATTATTAAATAATGCATATATTGTTATTAGTGAAGATTTAAAAAACTCCAAAAAAGAAGATTTAAGCAGAAAAATACAAGTATTTAATGAATTTTCTACTTCTGTAGATAGAATGATTGCAGGAGAATATGTAGACACAGAATATGAAGGAAAACAAATACAAGCAGAATATTTAGATTATATACATGAAAATAAAACAGGAGCTTTATTAAGGTTATGTGTAAGAATGGGAGCAATATTAGCAGATTGTAGCAAAGAAGACTTAGATAAATTGACAATTTATGCAGAAAAAATAGGTTTAGCATTTCAGATAAAAGATGATATATTATCAGAAGAAGGAAATGAAGAGATTCTGGGAAAACCTGTTGGAAATGATAAAGAAAGGCAAAAATGCACATATGTGTCAAAATATGGACTTAAAGAAGCAAAAAGCAAATTAGAAAAAATAATACAAGAAGCAATAAAACAAATTGAAAATTATGGTGAAAAAGCAGAGTTTTTAAAAGGTTTAGCTTTATATATTCAAAACAGAAATAAATAGGTTTATAGATAAATCCTATACAAAAATCTAAATATTATAAGGAGGGCATGGATTTATTAATATCATGCAAAAAAATTATGGAATTTAAAAAAGAAGAATTACCAAAACATATAGCAATTATTATGGATGGAAACAGAAGATGGGCTAGAGCACAAGGAAAATCAGCAAGTTTTGGACATAAAGAAGGAGCAAAAACTTTAGAAAAGATAGTAAGATATGCAAATAAAATAGGATTAGAATACATAACAGTATATGCATTTTCAACAGAAAATTGGAAAAGAGCAGAAGATGAAGTAAAAGCACTTATGATGTTACTTCAAAATTATTTAGAGGATTATGCCAAAAGAGCTGATACAGAAAATATAAAAGTAAAGATTTTAGGAGATATAACGGCATTATCTACAGGAATGCAAAAAAGCATACAAAATTGTATGGAAAGAACAAAAAACAATACAGGTGTAACATTTAATATAGCATTAAATTATGGCGGAAGAGATGAAATAATAAAGGCTATAAAAAATATAGCAACAGAGGTAAAAAATAATAAAATAAATATAGAAGACATTACAGAAAATTTAGTCTCAGAAAATTTATACACAAAAGGACAACCAGACCCAGACTTGTTAATTAGAACAAGTGGAGAACTAAGACTAAGTAACTTTCTGCCATGGCAATTAGTATATTCAGAGTTTTTATTTATAGACAAAAATTGGCCAGACTTTGAAGAAGAAGACTTAGACAAAGCAATAATTGAATATCAAAAAAGAACTAGAAAATTTGGAGCTAATTAAGAACTATTTTTACCATTTTGGGGATGCGTCTAAAATTGGTAAATTTGAGTCAAAAATTGATAATTTGGCACATACTTATATTAGCAAGAAAGGTAGTAATATGGATATAAAAAGAATAACATCAGGATTATTAGGTTTTCCTTTAGTATTAATAATTTTACTTATAGGGAATAAATATGTAGTAGATGTAGCACTAGCAATAATAGCATTATTAGCAATGAATGAATATTTTAATGCAATATCAAAAGTTTCAAACCCAGTAAGATGGGTTGGCTATTTAAGTTGTTTAAGTATAGGTGTTGTACATTTAATACCATCTGAAAATTTAAATATGGTTGTAACCATAACAATTCCAGCAATATTAATAGTTTTATTTGCACAAGTTATAGCAACAGAAATGAAAACAACATTTAAAGATATAGCATATACATTTATAGGAATATTTTATGTAGTATTTTTCATAATGTTTGTAGCATTAATAGATGGAATGGAAAATGGAAAAATACTAATATGGTATGCAATTTTTGCAGCTTGGGGAACAGATATATTTGCATATTTTGTAGGAAGACTAATAGGAAAACACAAATTTAGTAAAATAAGTCCTAAAAAATCTATAGAAGGTTGTGTAGCAGGAACAATTGGAGCAGTACTATTAATGTTAATTTATACATTTTTTATTAATAATTATTTAGGAATGGAATATTCATATATATATATAGGAATAATAGCATTAATATTAAGTTTAGTAGGGCAAATTGGTGATTTTGCAGCATCTAGCATAAAAAGATATGTAGATATAAAAGATTTCAGTAATTTAATTCCAGGTCATGGAGGAATGTTAGATAGAATTGACAGTTTAATCTTTTTAGCACCGTTTGCATATGTTTTTTTCCAGGGGACGTTCCTTTAATCCCTAAAATTGGGGACTAGGGGACGGACCTTGAAGGGATTTAGGGGATATCTTTTAAGGTCCGTCCCCTAGTCCCCAATTTTAGGGATTAAAGGAACGTCCCTTAAAGGAGGTTAGAATTGCTAGGTTTTATATTGGCAGTAATAAAAATAATAGTTTTATTAGGTTTTTTAATATTTATACATGAATTAGGACACTTTTTAGTTGCAAAACTTTGCAAGGTAAAAGTGAATGAATTTGCAATAGGATTTGGTCCTTTAATATGGAAGAAACAAGGAAAAGAAACTAAATATGCACTTAGACTTTTGCCACTAGGTGGCTTTGTTAGTATGGAAGGTGAAGAAGAGAGATCAGAAGATAGCAGATCTTTTTCAAAAGCAAGTATTCCAAAAAGAATTGCTATATGTTCAGCAGGAGCAATTGTTAATATAATTTTTGGATTGATTGTATATTTTATACTTATGGCCATTACATTAGGTCCATATGTAACAAATGAAGTAGACACAACGCTAAATGATTTTGTCGCTCAAAAAATTGGTTTACAAAATGGAGATAAGGTAATAGAACTAGATGGAGATAAGATAAAAAGTCAAAGTGATATAAATAAAACTTTAGCAAATCAAAATGGAGAAGAGATAAATATAAAAATAGACAGAAATGGTGAAATTATAGAGTATAATATAGAGCCAACAGAAGTATCAAGTAAATATACAGGAATATATCTAGATGATGAATGTAAAATAGTAACAGTAGAAAAAGGGAGTCCAGCAGAAGAACAAGGGATAAAATCAAATGATAAATTAATTGCAATAAATAATGAACCTATTAATGAAGATACACAAAAAGTGGTAAAAATCTTTAATACAGAAGGCTTAAATACAATGTTATTAACAGTTAAAAGAGGGAATGAAGAGGTAAAAATAGAATTAACACCTGATTATATTCCGAACTATTATTTAGGTGCAACATTTAAAAAAGCTCAAGATAATTTTATAAATAGATGTATAAATAGTGGAATACAAACAACAGATTTTATGTTTTCTATAGTAGATAATTTAAAACAACTATTTACTGGAAATGTAGGAGTAGATCAAATGATGGGACCTGTGGGTATTTCCGAAACTGTTGCAAAAACTGAAGATATAGAAGATTTTGTTTATTTATTAGCACTTATATCATTATCATTAGGAGTAACTAATTTATTGCCAATTCCGGCATTAGATGGTGGAAAAATTTTAATTTTATTAATAGAAGCAATAAGAAGAAAGCCATTAAAAGAGAAAACAGAAATAAATATACAGTTAATAGGATTTTCTATATTAATTGCTTTAGCTATATTTGTAACATATAATGATATACTTAGAATTTTTTGACTTTAATTCATAATAATAAGATACGGGGAATTATATATTATATTTTTCGCTATCCCAACACTTTACATACTCTAATAAAATCAGCTCCTACGGGACAGTCGCTGATTTGATAAGAGTATGTATCGTGTCGGTCCCCACGAAACCCGCTTAAAATATAATATATAATTCCCCGTATCTTATTATTATGAATTAAAGATTTTTTAAAAAAACATTTGACAAATAGTAAAAATTAATAGATAATATAAATATAATTTACAATAGATAATAGCACAAAGATACAAAGGAGGAATAATAATGTACGTTTTTAATAGAATTACAGTAAATCCACAGTTACCAAAAAGAATAGAAAAATTAGCAGAAATAGCAAATAATTTGTGGTGGTCATGGAATACAGAATTTTTAAGATTATTTCAAAAAATAGACAGAGATTTATGGGAAGAATCAAGTAAAAATCCAGTTAAATTTTTAAAAAATGTATCTCAAGAAAGATTAGAAAAAGCTTCTAAAGATATAATATTTCTAAAAGAATATGACAAAGTAATAGAAAATTTTGATAATTATATGAACAGTAAAAATACATGGTTTTCTAATAAATATCCAGAAAATAAAAAAGATTTAATAGCATATTTTTCAGCAGAATATGGTTTAGATGAAACTATACCAATTTATTCTGGTGGATTAGGAATATTATCAGGAGATCACCTAAAATCAGCAAGTGATTTGGGAATTCCATTGGTAGCAGTAGGACTATTATATAAACATGGATATTTTAAACAAAAAATAAATGGATATGGGCAACAAGAAACAGAATATAATGGTATAGATTTATACGATTTACCAATAAATCCGGTAAAAGATGAAAATGGTGAAGAATTAATAATATATGTAAAATTCCCAAAAAGAAGATTATATTTAAAAGTATGGCAAATAAATGTAGGAAGAGTAACTTTATATTTATTAGATTCTGATATAGAAAAAAATAATGAAGAAGATAGAGATGTAACGTTAAAGCTATATGGTGGAGACCAAGAAATGAGAATTAGACAAGAAATTGTTCTTGGTATGGCAGGAGTTAGTTTATTAACAAGGTATTTAAAATTAAAACCTACGGTATACCATATGAATGAAGGACACTCAGCATTTTTAATTCTTGAAATTATAAAAAATATTATTAAAGAAAAACAAGTATCATTTGATGTAGCAAGAGATATAGCAAGCTCAAAAACAGTATTCACAACACATACACCAGTTCCAGCAGGTAATGATATATTTCCAATATCTTTAGTAGAAAAATACTTTAAAGAATTTTGGCCAAGACTAGGAATAGATAGAGAAGAATTTTTAAGATTGGGAATGAAACCAGGAATTGACTTAGATGATGGATTTAACATGGGAATATTAGCATTAAAAATAGCAGGTAAGAAAAATGGAGTAAGTAAATTACATGGAGCGGTTTCAAGAGAATTATTTAGTGATGTATGGCCTAATATTGCTGCTAATGAATCACCAATAACACATGTAACAAATGGAATACATACATGTTCATGGTTAGCACCTAGGTTAAAAGAATTATATAATAAATATCTAATGCCATATTGGCAAGATAATATGTATCAAGACTATGTATGGGAAAAAATAAAAAATATTCCAGATGAAAAATTATGGAATGTACATATTGATAGAAAAATGAAATTAATAAAATTTGTAAAAGATAGTACTAGTCAAAGATTAAGAAGAGCAGGTTATAGTTACGAAGAAATAAATGAAATAACATCAAAATTAAGTCCAGATAAACTAACAATTGGATTTGCAAGAAGATTTGCAACATACAAAAGAGCAACATTAATATTTAAAGACTTAGAAAGAATAACACAAATACTAAATAATGAAGATAGACCTATTCAAATAATATTTGCTGGTAAAGCACATCCAGCAGACAAAGAAGGTCAAGATTTAATTAAATATATACATGAAATATCAATGATGCCACAATTTAAAGGTAAAATATTCTTGTTAGAAAATTATAATATAGCAATGTCAAGATATTTAATAAGCGGTGTAGATGTATGGTTAAACAATCCAAGAAGGCCAATGGAAGCTTCAGGAACAAGTGGACAAAAAGCCTCAGTAAATGGTGTTATAAACTTTAGTGTATTAGACGGTTGGTGGGCAGAAGGATATACACAAACTAATGGATGGACAATTGGAACAAATGCAGAGTATGACTCATATGAAGCACAAGATATGGCAGATAGCCAAAGTATGTATAGAACATTAGAAGAAAAGATAATACCAACATATTATGAAAAAGATAAAAATGGATTATCAAAAAAATGGATTGAAATAATGAAAAACTCAATAATAACTACAGGTGGAAAATATAGCACAGCCAGAATGCTTGTAGATTATACAAATAAATTATATATTCCTTTGTGTAATTTAACGAAAAAATATTATGAAGATATTGATAATGTTGCTGAATACAATTCATGGAGAAAGGACTTATATGTCAATTGGAAAGATGTAAAAATTACACAAGTTGATAATTTAGATGATATTACAATTGATGCAGGAAATAATATAGAAGTTGGGTGTGAAGTAGAACTACCTAATATAGCTGTAGAAAATGTTATTGTAGAAGCATATTATGGAAAAATTTTAGAAAATGGAATTGTTGAAGATGTTAATATAATTCCTATGACTTTAACAGAACAAGATGAAGAAAATAAAAAATATTATTTTACTACAAAAATAGAATTAACAACAGGTGGAAACTATGGTTATACATTTAGAGTAATGCCAAGACATGATATGCTACTAGATTCAGCCAATTTAAATTTGGTTAAATGGGTTACAAAATAATGCAAAACAATACTTTATTAGATATTGACAAACTATGTTTAACATGTTAAAATAAGTAACATAATTTAGGAGTATATCTAAAAATTAATAAATTTTGAGCGATATAGGGTAATAAAATGATTACCTACACAGACGTAAGATATGAAAGTCTTACTGAGGAGTCTTAAATGATTTCTTAGTAAGGCTTTTATAAATTATAGAAAATAGCACTTACTGCGATTCACATAATATAGATTTAGATTAAAATATTTTTATCATGCTACTGCTGTTCTCTAATAGAGAATAAAAAAATTTCTATTAAAGAAAAAATAGTTTATTTTTGAAGGGAAGGATGATTCATGGATATAAAATTAGCTAAAAAAGAAAATTTAAAACAAATAATTAATATATTAGAGCAGATATCACGAATGCACTATGAAAATAGACCAGATATTTTTAAGGATAAAAATAAAAATCAAATAGAAAAAGATACAATAGAAATATTAAATGATAAGAATAGAACAGTGCTTATCGCTACAGATAGTAGTTCTATAGTATATGGAGTATTAATATATAAGGTGAAAGAAGTAAAAAATCATATAAACTTAAAAGATACAAAGATTTTATGGGTAGATGAATTAGGTGTAGATGAAAGATATAGAGGTAAAGGAATAGGAAAAAGATTAATGCAAGAAGCATTAATGATAGCTAAGAAAAAAGATTGCAAAAGGATAGAATTAAATTGTTGGAATTTTAATGAAAAGGCGATAAAGTTCTATAAAAAATTTGGAATGAAAGAGCAAAGAATAATAATGGAGAAATAAAGGGGGAGATTACAGATGAAATATTTTAAAAAATTAGTAGGAGAAAGAGTGTATTTATCACCAAGGAGTCTTGAAGATGTAGAAAAATATACAGAATGGATGAATGATTTTAGAATAACTGATTACACAGGAAGAAGTCATCAATCTATGACTTTAGAGGCTGAAAAGAAATATTTAGAAGAAAAAATAGAATCAGAAGTAACATTTGGAATTATAGATAGTAATGAAAATAAATTAATAGGTGGAATAGGGTTGCATAAAGTAAATCATATTATGAGAACAGCTGAATTAGGAATTTTTATAGGAGATAAGGAATATAGAGAAAAAGGATATGGAACAGAATCAATAAAATTAATATTGGATTTTGGTTTTAATTATTTAAATTTAAATAATATAAAATTAGATGTTATGGAATTTAACAAAAGAGCACAAGCTTGCTATAAGAAATGTGGATTTAAAGAATATGGAAGAAGAAGAAAATGTAGATTTATTAATGGAAAATATTATGATGTTATAGAAATGGATATATTATCAGAAGAGTTTAAAGAAAACTGTATAAAGAATAAAGAGATTAATTAGATTAAGAATAAAATATTTAATAAAATAGATGAAATTTTTATTAGGGTGAAATTAGTAAATAAAAAATTTAAATCAAATAAAAAAATTCGAGATAAAAAGGTGATAAATTATGCTAAAAATAAAAGAATTTGAAACAGAATATACAGAACAAATCTCAAGAATTATAATTAGAAATTTATTAGAGATAAATAGTAAAGATTACGGAATAAAGAAAGCAAAAGAAATGGCTAATAATTTTGTAGTAGAAAAATTGAACAAAATGTTAAAAAATAGGGAAAAAGTGTATGTAGCATTAGAAGGAGAAGAAGTTATAGGAACAGCAGGAGTAGATAAATCTTTATATAATGATAATGAATATTGTATATTAACTGTATTTGTAAAACCAGAAAAACAAAAGAACAATGTAGGAACAAAATTAATAAATAAAATTGAAGAATATGCAAAAAAACAATCAATAAAAAGATTAATAGTTCCTGCCTCTATTACAGCTAGTGACTTTTATTATAAACTTGGATACAAATATAAAAACGGCAAAAAAGAGTTAAATGAAGAAAATATGTATATAATGGAGAAAGATTTAAAAAAATAAAAAGTCTTGTAAATTTAAAATACAAGACTTAGCCATAAAATTTTTAAGAAATAGCACCAAGTATTAAAATTCCAATATTATCTTTATATATTTCATCAAATTGAGAAATAGGCAAAGGATTTTCGCCAATGCCAGCTTCAATAGTATACCCAGGTCTATTATATTCTTGAATAAACCAGTCTTTATAACCAGCAAAACTTGAATTATATGGAGTATCAGCTAATTTGTATCCACTTGATTGAGCAAATTTTTGACCAATCTCTAAACTTTGTGGAGGGGTATAATTTTGAAATTGCCAATATATTTCTTGACCTTGAGTATGAAATGCTATAACTAATCTAAAATCATGCATTAATGTAAAATTATATATTGCTAAACTTTCTGATTCAGTTAATGGACCAAATCCAAGAAAATCACGTGGGGCTGGTTGAGTAAAACCTTGGGCATACTTTATTTCTCTTGCTTGTTCCCAGCCAGCAGGAAACTGTAAATTTAAATCTACACCTGTGGAGTTTATTAACTTCCATACCTAATAATTTTAATAATTAAATATAAAATATTTACAGAAGCAAGGTGTTTTTAAGCATCTTGTACTTTTTATTTTTATATCTATACGATAAATAGGACATACCCTATGCGATTTTTAGGACAGAGGTATGTCCTAAATGGGACAATATAATATTATAAGTATAATAAGATAGATAGATTATTAATTATATAATAATAAATATAAAAAATAGAATTTCTATTGACATAAAAACAAACGTTTGATATAAATATAGTGATAAATAAAAAAATAAATATAGATTTGTGGAAAAAAATCATAAAGTATGATATATTGTAAAAGTAAATTGGAGGAAGATATGGAACTGGTAAAACCTTTTGTAAAATGGGCAGGTGGTAAAGGGAATTTAATACCACAATTAAAGAATTTTTATCCATTTGAATTAGAAAATGAAACAATTAATAAATATGTAGAGCCATTTGTTGGTGGTGGTGCAGTTTTAATAAATATATTGCAAAAATACAATATAAAGAAAGCCTATGCTTTTGATATAAATATAGATTTAATTAATTGTTATAATGTTATAAAAAATAATGTGGAAAAACTTATAAATGAATTAGATATAAAAGAAAAAGAATTTAAAAAATTAGAAATTGAAGACAGACAAGCATATTTTTATAATATTAGAAAAGAATATAACTCTTATAAAATTGCTGAAAATGAACTAAGCATAAAAAGGGCATCAGAATTTATATTTTTGAATAGAACATGTTTTAATGGATTATATAGAGTTAATAAAAAAGGAGAATTTAATGTACCTTGTGGTAAATATAAAAATCCTACTATATGTGATTCTAGCAATTTAAGAAATTTATCATTTTTAATTAGAAATGTAGATTTTCAATATGGTGATTATACTAAAAGTGAAAAATATATAGATAATAATACATTTGTGTATTTTGATCCACCATATAGACCATTATCAGTTACTTCTGGATTTACATCATATACTAAAGAAGATTTTAATGATGAAAATCAGAAAGAATTGGCAAACTTTTTTAGAAGATTAGATAAAAAAGAAGCAAAATTAATGTTATCTAATTCTAATCCTAAAAATACAAATAAAAATGATACATTTTTTGAAAAAATATATAAAGGCTTTAATATTAATGAAATTTCTGCAAAAAGAATGATAAATAGTAATGTGAAAGCAAGAGGAGAAATTTCAGAATTACTTATTACAAATTATGAGGAGATGGATGAATGTATCCAGAAAAATTTTACTTTGAAGAAAGTAGCTTCAAACTAATATATAATGATACTTTTGATACATTAAAAGAATTTACAGAAAAAAGTTTTGACATGATATTTGCTGATCCACCATATTTTTTATCAAATGATGGCATAACTTGTAATGGTGGAAAAATGGTAAGTGTAAATAAAGGTAAATGGGATAAAAATTTAAATATAAAAGATAAACATGAATTTAATAAAAAATGGATTTATGAATGTTATAGAATTTTAAAAGATAATGGAACGATATGGGTTAGTGGAACATTACACAATATATATTCAGTTGGAATGGCTTTAGAAGAAGGAGGATTTAAAATAATAAATAATATTACTTGGCAAAAGACTAATCCACCACCAAATTTAGCTTGTAAAACTTTTACACATTCAACAGAAACAATTTTGTGGGCTAGAAAAGATTTACCAAAAATAAAATATAAATTTAATTATGATTTAATGAAAAAGTTAAACAATAATAAACAGATGAAAGATGTTTGGACAACTTCACTTACAAAACCTTCTGAAAAGAAGCAAGGAAAACATCCAACACAAAAACCTTTGGAAATTTTAGAAAGAATTATATTAGCATCTACAGAAGAAAATGATTTAATTTTAGATCCATTTTGTGGTAGTAGTACAACAGGAATAGCAGCAAATAAATTAAATAGAAGATACATAGGAATTGATAACTCAAAAGAATACTTGGATTTATCAATAAGAAGATATAAAGAAATGAAGGAGTAGATGATATGAAAAGAAATTTTTCTGAATGGTTATTAACATTTACAGATAGTATTGCTAATTATAAATATTATATAGATTTTGAAACAATATATAGAAATGCAGAAACTTATAAAATAGAATTAAACATGATGAATTCTTTAATAGGAAGTAAAAATATTGAACAAGATTTTGAGAATTTAGTACATAAATATCCAGAAGTTTTAAAGTGTATTCCAACATTATTAGCTGTAAGACAAGCAGAAATAATTGTATTAGATGATGATGGAAATAAGTTTGAATATAATTTTAAAAATATGAATTATGATGTGAAACAATATACCGTATTCATGCGAGAAACTGGATTATTTAATTTATTAGAAAAACATCTAGTAAATAATTTGTATGATTATGTTTTAGGCGTTGAATGTGGCTTAAATTCAAATGCTAGAAAAAATCGTGGTGGACATTTGATGGAGGATTTGGTAGAAAAATTTATTCAAAAGGCAGGTTTTGAAAAAGATAAAACATACTTTAAAGAAATGTATTTACAAGATATTGAAAGAAGATGGAAACTAGACATGTCTTTTATCAGTAATAAAAATCAAGCTACTAAACGATTTGATTTTGTTATAAAAACAGAGAAATGTATTTATGGAATTGAAACAAATTTCTATGCTTCAGGTGGTTCAAAATTAAATGAAACAGCTAGAAGTTATAAAATGATTGCAGAAGAGGCAGAAAAAGTAATAGGTTTTGAATTTGTTTGGTTTACAGATGGAATGGGATGGATTTCTGCCAGAAATAATTTGAAAGAAACATTTGATAATATGGAACATATATACAACATTGCTGATATGAAAAATGGAATTATTGAAGAAATGTTTAAATAAAGCACTTAAAGCAAAAAGAATTTTGTTAAGAAAGGGAATTTGATTCAATTATGGAATGGAATACTTTATTAGAGTTAATTTTAAATAGTATTCAAATTATAGGAATTTTTATTGCTATTATTATAGGATTAATTATTTCAAAAGTTATGGATTTAAAAAAAGAAAAATCTGAGATAATTGATGCAATAGGTGATATTGATAATGAAATAGAAACAATAAATGAACAATTTGAACAATTAAAAGAAGATAATTATAATTTTTATAAGGAAGATAATGTGTATGATATAGTTCATTCTGTATTAGAACAGGAAGAATACCAATTTAATGAGAATATTCCTTATGTGAGCATTGATTACCAAAAAGATTTTTTTGAATATGTAAAAGAATATATGATGAAAGTTGTTGAAAAATTAAAAGATGGAAAAACTTTAGAAGAGTGTAAAAAAGAATTGAATGTAAAAAATAATTTTGTTGAAGAAACAATTATAGAAGAAGTATATGATTGGAGATGATATGAATGAATTTTGAGATGCCAGATTTAACTGATTTAATACAACCGCTTCCTATATTACCTGATATTACTGATTTTAAAACACAAAGAGTTGTTAGTGCAATAGATAATATCCAAAATATTAATAGATTAAGAGATATGGATAATTTATCTTATCAGATGAAACTAAAAAAACAGCAAAAACAAATTTATCAAAGAAAATTAAAGGGTATAGTTTCTACATTGGATATAAAGATTGGAATTATAATTTCTATATCAATAATTATTTTTAGTGTACTTATTCCATTTTTGATAGTTGCGTTTCAAGATTATTTTGAATCATATGAGGAATGTGTATTTGTATATTTGATTATTACATTTATTATTTCCATGATAAGTATGTTACTTTATCTATGTTGGTTTTGGAAAAAGTGAAATAAAAGAATGAGAAAATGAGGGTAAAAATGGATAAATTAAAAGTTTTTATGATAATGCCATTTCAGGAACAGTTTTTAGGATTATATAGTATGATTAAAGATAAATTAGGAGATAAATATGAATTTTCTAATGCAGGTGACTTAGATAATCAGCAAAGTATATTACAAGACATAGTTTCAGGCATTGGAAATGCAGATGTAATAATTGCAGATGTAACAGGGTTAAACCCAAATGTTTTCTATGAACTGGGACTATGTCATGTTTTAAATAAAAAGGTAATACTTATTACTCAAGATATATCAGAATTGCCATTTGATATTAGATCTTATAGAGTAGATGAATATACAACTAATTTTTGGAAAATAGATGAATTTATAAGTAAGATTGAAAAGAATTTAAATGGTGCAAAAGACGGAAGTGTGTAATTTGGAAATCCTATAAAAGATTATTACCCGCTTGATAAGAAAGAAGAACTATATAAAACTGAAGTGAATTTAGATATAGAAAATGTAGCATCAAGTGAAGAAGATAGAGGCTTTTTAGATTTTATAGCTGATATAAATGATGATACAAACAAATTAACCAAGGAAATAAATCATATGCAGGATGGATTAAATGAAATGGCACAGCAAATAGAATATGGCACAATTGAAATAAATAAGATCTCAAAATTACTAGCTTTAGGAAACACAAGTTTTATTAGGAATGTTACCAGAAAAGTTGGGAAAGGTATACAAGAATTTTCAAATAAAATGAAAGTACATAATAGTGAGATAGCAAACATATGGGAAAGAATGGAAAATAATTTTCTTAACCTTATAGATAATAATTATATGGCAAATGAACCTAATAAATTAGGATTAATTGAATCAGTAAAAGGGTTATATAATATGAAAAAAGAAATAATAATATCTAATAAGAAATTAGAGGAGATGATTGCAATATTTAGCTCTATAAAAGGTGTAGAAAGAAAACTTACACAATCAGTTAATTCGTTAGAAGAACAAATGAAAATATATTTATCTATAATGAATGCTGCAAATTCATCAATAGATAGAATAATTAATAAATCAGAATTATTAGTTGGAAAGATTAATTTTAATAATAACATAACAAAGCAATAAATTAAACAATAAATGAGTCAAAAAATACTGATTTGAGGTTTAGAAAATTATAAAAATTATCTCCCAACGGGCAAAAAGTGTTTTAGGGAAAATCCCTAAACATCAAAAATGGTGTCAAAACACCAAGCTGGCGAATTTTGGGCATTAAAAAATGCTCTCAAAATTTAGAACAAAATATAAATAAATTTATTATAAATCTTATAGGCAAAAATTAAAAATTTTTATTACAAGAAATATGTAAATAGCTTAGATATACCAAATAAATACAAATTGAAGGAGAATAATATGCTAGCAGAACAGATTAAAAACAAAGAATTTTTAGAAGAATCAATTAAAAAATTAAAAAGAAAAATCCTTCAACAGATATACAATTAATAGAAAAAACAATTGGAGCATTATTCTTGGTAGAAAGTTTAGTAAATACAGGACTAGATTTTATATTTAAAGGTGGTACATCACTTATATTATTACTAGATGAGATTAAAAGATTTTCGGTTGATGTAGATATAATAACAGAAGAAAGCCAAGAAAAAGTAAAACAAATTATACGTGAAATAATAGATAATCAAGACTTATTTACAAGAGTAGAAGAAAATATAAGAGAAAATGAAGTAAGTAAAAGGATGGAAATAGCACATTATAAGTTTTTCTTCAATTCAGATACAGATGACTCAGAAAAATATATACTTTTAGATATTGCATTTGAAAGTAATAAATATGCTAGAGTTATAGAAAAAAGAATTAAAAATACAAAATTAAATGTAAAAAGCAACTTATTAGTAAGAGTTCCATCAATAGAGAGTATATTAGGAGATAAATTAACTGTATTAGCACCAAGAACAACAGGAATTAGTTATAACTCTGAAAAAGAGCTAGAATTAATGAAACAACTATATGATGTAGACAAATTATTTAATGAAGCGGAAGATGTTTATGAAATTAGAGAAAGTTTTATTAATATAGCAAATAGAGAAATTGAATATAGAAAATTAAAAGAAATTACATATGAAGATGTTTTAAATGACATTGAAGATTTTACAAAAGATATTATCTATAGAGAAAATAAGGAAAACTTAAATAAAATTACTGTTGGCATGAGAAAATTTACTAACTTTATGCTTGAGAGAAAATTTTTAATAGACAAAGAAGCATTAATTGCAGCAAGTAAAGTTGCATATCTAGTATATTTGATAAAAAACAACAAAAGTGAAATTGAGAGATATAGAGTTGGTAATATAGAAGGAATAGGAATACCTATAGAATATAGAAAAAGACTAAAAGTAATACAAAGAATTAATAAAGAGGCTTATTATTATATTGTTAAATCAATGCGAGATTAAACAATAAATGGTAGAAAAGTATTATTACAGTATATTTTACAATGTAGTGCAAGTGTAAAGTACATAAGACTTTTGATGATTAAAAATTATTAGCAAATTTTTGCATAAATATATAATACCTAATATTGTAAAAACATTATTAGGTGTTTTTTATCCAATTTAAAAAGTACTTTGACAAATACACTTTAATTAAAGTGTCATAATACACTATTTTCTTCAATATTCTGTATTAGATGAAAATAATATTTATTGAAAAAGAGTTGATGTCAATATGAATGAAAATAAAGCAAATATAAAAAAAAATAAATTAGAATTTAATACATATTGTATTTTTGCAGGAGAAAAGCAAAATATAGATGAAGCAATAGGAACAATGTTTAGAGATTACATAGAAAAACTAAAAAGGAATAAAAAGTAATGTTTATAAAATATACTAATATTTACAAAATAAAAAAGAGCATGTCATAATGCACTTGTAGATTATTACGGATAGGAGGTAGATTTGCTAGATTTAAAAGCCAAAAACTTTAAAGTACGGAATGTATATACGTTTATCAAGAGAAGATGGCGATAAACAAGAAAGCGAAAGTATCTGTAATCAAAGAAAAATTTTACAAAGGTATATAGTAGATGAAGGACTAACACTTGTACGCGAATATGTCGATGATGGAGTAAGTGGAACAACATTTGATAGGCCAGGATTTAATGAATTATTACAAGATATAGAAAAACATTCCATAGATATGGTTATAACAAAAGACCTATCAAGACTTGGTAGAGATTACATAAAAACTGGATTTTACATAGAAGATTATTTTCCGAAAAACAATATAAGATATGTTTCTGTAACAGATGGAATAGACACATATGTCGACAGTACAAATAACGATATAACACCTTTTAAAGCAATCATGAACGATATGTATGCTAAAGATATTTCTAAAAAGATTAGAAGTGTTTATAAGGAAAAACAAAGACAAGGAGAGTACCTGTGTAGCATACCAGCATATCGGATATAAAAGACATCCTACAATAAAAAATAAACTTGTAATAGATCAGAATGTAGCAGACGTGGTAAGAATTATATTTGATATGTATGCAAATGAACATGGTAGTAGTGAAATAGTTCGATTTTTAAATAGCAATAATTATGTATCTCCAACAGGTTATAGAAAAACTGGTATAGTGCAAAATGAGAGTGAAACAAAGTATAATTGGAACGAAGTAACAATATGTAATATGTTAAAAAATGAAGTTTATATTGGAAATACTGTACAAAATAAAAAATCTGTTATTTCATATAAAGTAAAAAAAACAAGGACAGTAGAAAAGAAAAATCAAATAAGAGTTAATAATACACACAAAGCCATTATTGATAAAGATACATTTGAAAAAGTACAATGCATTATAGAAAAAAGAGGTACTAACAAAAAACTTAAATATGATTACTTGTTAAGAGGATTATTATATTGTTATCATTGTAAAAGAAAACTGCAAATTGTATTAAAAAAGAATTCTAAAAGAAATGCAAAAGCACATCCATATATTACTTGTAGTAATTATAAAGAAAGAAATTGTTATCCATTAAATATTAATTATGATAAATTTGAAGAACACATTATTTATATTGTAAAAAAGATTTGTCAAATTTATAGTCGTAAAGAAATACTTTATGGTATTTATGAAAAATGCCAAAATAAAACTATTAATATTAAAGAAAGATTTAAGAAGAAAATTGAACAAGTAAATATGCAAATTTTTGATATAAATAATAATTTAGACAAGATGTATATAGATAAATTACGAAATATAATCACCGAAGAAGACTATGTAAGAATCTCAAATAAACTCACATTTGATAGAACAAATTTAACTAAACAAAAAAGAGAATTAGAACAAAAACTTAAATTATCTAATCAGAATTCAGACACAAAAAATAAAACAAAAAATGAAAAAGAATTAAATGAATTAATAGAAAATTTTTTGAAAACAGAGAAAATAGATAAGATGTATTTATACAGATTAATTAAAAAAATTGAAATTGATAAAGATAAAAATGTTTATATTTATTTTAATTTTTCAAAACTAAATTCTATTAATCAGAATATAAATGAGTTTATAAAAATAGAAGAAATAATAGATTTAGAATAAATGCAATACAAAAATGTTACGATTCACAGCCATATGGGAGACAGTACACTCATAAATATAGTATTTTTCGGTTCAATACATAATTTAAAAAATTCTAAATTAATTTTTTGGTGCCCTTTCACTTAGTCCTCGCTTCGCTCGACGTGAACATTACCCAAAAAATTAATAAAGAATTTCTAAAATTACTCCAATCACATTCAAAATACTATATTTATGAGTGTACTGTCTCCCATATGGCTGTGAATCGTAATATAAAACTAGTTAAATGAATAAAAATTCTTTTAAAAGTTGATGTATTTTTTCTTTTATGATAGTATTTAAAAAAATAATAAAAACAAAAGAGGTAATTTTATGAGTAAAAAAGGAAAAAATAAAAATCAAAAACTTTGGAAATTTATAGGTTCAATAATATTATTAATTTGTATTATAGCTATAGGAGATATAACTCAAAATACACAGGATTTAGATAAAGGAAATACAGAAAATATAAATCAAAATACAGAAACAACATTTGATTTATCTACAATTCCAGAGTACACATCAAATCCTTATATAGAAATAAACAACAATATTCCATATTTTACAGAAGAAGATTATACAACTGAAAGTTTTGAGAAATATAGTGAATGGGATGGTTTGGGAAGAAGCGGTGTAGCTTATGCAAATATTTGTAAGGAAATAATGCCAAAAGAAAATGAAAAACGTGGAGAAATAGGAAATATTAAAGATCTTTCTGGATGGGTACAAAAAAGATATGATGAAGTAATTAAAGATAAATATTTGTATAATCGCTGTCATTTAATAGGTTGGCAACTTGCAGGAGAAAACGATAATAAAAAGAATCTGATTACAGGAACAAGATACTTAAATACAGAAGGAATGTTACCATTTGAAAACAGGGTAGCAGACTACATTGATAAAAATGAAAGTAATCATGTTTTATACAGAGTAACGCCTATATTTGATGGAGATAATAAATTAGCAAGTGGAGTACAAATGGAAGCTTGGTCTATTGAAGACAAAGGCAAAGGAATTCATTTTAATGTTTATTGTTACAATGTGCAACCAGGAATAGTTATTGATTATACAACTGGAGAAAGCCATGTAGAGTAATAAACTTCGGAACTCTCAAATCTCAAAAAAATGCAAAAATCTATTGCAAATTTATGTAAAATAATATATAATCGCTCTAGTTTAATTCTTACTACTATATGTCAATAGTAGAATTTCCAACAATAAAGTAAAATAAAAAAGGAGTGATTGCATATTGAATTTAGGCATTGTAAATGACTTATTTAATAATTTAAAGGAGAATAATTTTGTACAAAATTTTATGAAAGAGTTATCAAATTATTTAGAAAATACTATAACAAATAGTAGCAACATATCTGATACGAATTCTAATTTTAATAATATAAATTTAGATGATTTAACACTTCATGGAGAAAAGGTAATTGGTAGATACAAGGATAAAATGTTAAATGAAAGATCAGAAATATTACAAAGGTATAGTGAAAATACCAAAGAAAAAGGAGAAATGTATTATATTTATGACGTAAATTCTAATGATATTAATTCTTATAATCTATGTATTTGTGAACCAGGGAAAAGTCATGAAGTAATTACAAAATCAAAACAAGAATTACCAGAAGGTGTTACTTTAGGAAGTGTGTTAAGAAAGCAAGATATGGAATTTGTATTAGATAATGAAGGGACAGAAAATGTTGGAAAAGAAATAAATACAATGATTAAAGAAAAACTAGAAGAACAGCGTGAATTTTTAAATAGTAAAAGAATAGAAGGGCATACGTATGAAGTAGGCGAAAAATATGATGGACGAATATGGTTATATGACATAGACAATGTTGTAGATGGTGGTATAGAAGGAATTGAAGAAATAGAATTCCCAAAAGATTTATATCAAGATGCAAAAGAAGGGGATTTATTCATATATCAAAATGGTAAATATAATGAAATTGCGAGTTAACGAAAGAAAGCTGTTGGCGCACATATGCAAAAAATGCTTTGTATTTTTTGCATTCTAAGATAAATTAACCTTGTTAAATAGCAAAATCTTCATTTTTGCTATTTAATGAAAAAAGTAAAAAATAAGTAAAGTCTTGCAATTAATTAATCATAAGATTTTTAAATTGGTTGTAAATTTTCTAAATCTACACCATTGATATTTGCTTTCCAACCAGAAGGAAAAGGAATATCTGGAAAATTTTTAGAAATATTTAATGCATTTTCATAAGCATAAGAACCAGTTGGTAAGCTACCAGTTACTAGATTAACTCCATCTGGATTTACCATAGGCATAATGTATATACTAGAATTATTGAATAAATTCCTTATGTTATATCCATAAAGAGAACTATTATCCACATATGCTTGTGAATAATCTTCAATAAATTTCATTAAAACAACACTTGTAATCCATTCATTGGCATGTATAGAAGCAGAATAAAATACTTTATTAGGGCCTTTTCCAAGTTTCACAACATAAATATTTTTATCCATAACACTATTTCCAACAATTTGAATATTTAAAAAGGGATATTTGTAATTTAATTCAGTTAAATTACTTCTTAGTATGTTATAGCTATAATTAACATCTGTAGGAACAATACTCATATTAAATCACCAGTATATAATATGAAATAATAGTAAAAATGTGTAATAAAATAATAAAAATTTTATTGATAAAAAGCCAAAGATATAGTATAATTAATTAGTATATGGGGATGTAATGGTTTCGACATACTACCCAAAATATAAATAGCAAGTAGTGGATGGTTGCTTTGGCCACTTAAAAAAAGCAAAATTTAAAAATAAACGCTAACAAACAAGAAGTAGCATTAGCTGCCTAAGTGTAGCTACACTTTACTAAATAGCCCACTTATTTAGATAAGGTGTCATACTAGTGGGAAACAAATCTACTTTAGCTTTGAAAGTAGAGGGTATTTTAAAAGCTATATTTTATTTTAACCTGTTTATCGGTGAAAATAAAATGAATATAAAAGATAGACTAAACTTGTAGAAGTTTATATGGAAGGTTTTATGGACAGGAGTTCGACTCTCCTCATCTCCACCAATGACTTTTCTGTTCGAACTAATAGAAACAGATTATAAAGAGAATCAATCTTTAAAAGTTGGTTTTTTTTTTGTAATCCTTTAACAGATGGTGTATTGCCTCGCAGAGCCCCCATATTTTGATAGGCTGTCAAAACATATAGGGGGTTAGGACTTATGACTAGCTCAAAGTCCTGTGCTACAATGTATAAGTTACCACATAAAAGTAAGTAAAAAACACTACATTGCCACTAAAAGCAAAATGTAGTGTTTTTTCAGAATTTTAGTTACAACAAACTTGCATGATTTTGTCAAAGTATAATCATCTTTTGAGTAAAATCCAAATTACTCCAAGAATCATACTCATAGCCAATAGAATAAACATTAGTAGCCCAAATATCTTTATCAAGCATAAGTTTCAAATTTTTATTCGAATTATTATCAGAAAACTTCTTAACAGAAGTAACAATATTAAGTTTAGGATTAGCCTTTGCGACTTCTGAGATTAAGTATTTACCACGTTCATTAAAACCTAAAACTCTAATATAAGGCAAACATTTTTTAGAAAGAGAAATATCTCTTTTTGTAATACCCAATAAAGAATATAATAAAATACGTTGTAATCTAGTAGTAGTATATCTTTTAGACTTAATAATATTTAAAAACTCAACAATACTATTACAAGAATTTGCAGCATTTTTTATTGCAAATTCTAAACCTTCAGATACATCAGCTAATTCACTAATTTCACTGATATTCATTTTTCTTAAATTGTATATTATCTCTTTTTCAAAAACTGTAATATCAGGAACAATATGTCCAACTTTTATATTATCCATCAAAATAGAATAACTGCTACTAGGTAATAATTTTTGTAAAATATCAAATCCCTTATTTTTTATAATATTTCTAATAGCAGTAGCACTAGCAATGTTTCCAGAAAAAGAAGTATCATTATATTCTGAAGAAAACCTAGGAATAGCAATAGGAAGAATATTGCTATTAAATTTCTTTAAAGCTTTTAAGTACTCAATGCCTAGAATATTATTAGGAGAAGAAACTACATTAGAAAGTTGTCTAATATTATTTAAATACATCATTAAAGCATTATCACGAGCTTTAGGGTAAGATATACCTTTACTTAACTCATGAGCCAAAAGGGCTTTATATTCTTTAGGTTCATTATATAAAACATCAGCAATTTTATCTAAAATTTTAATATTAGAAGTTTCAGCACCAAATGAAATATAATCAACAACTTTTAAAGAATCTAATATTTTAATAGCACCCTCAGCAAAATTTTCAGCACTAGAAATAGAATACAATAAAGGTAATTCAATGACAATATCAATACCATTGCTTAAAGCAATTTTAGTTTTAGACCATTTATCAATAATAGAAGTATCACCACGTTGGGTAAAATTACCAGACATAATAGCAACTGTGTAATTAGCTCCAGTAGCCTTTTTAGATTCTTCTAAATGGTATAAATGACCATTATGAAAAGGATTGTATTCAGCAACAATACCTAAAACTTTTCCCATTATTAGATTCCCTCCTTTTAAACATTTGCCCATAAAAGGCAATTTTCCAATTTGGGGACGTGTCCAAAATTGGTAAATATATTTTTAACATTTTAATATTTACTTTTTTTACAAATAAATGATATAATCAATTATAGAATATTTTTATGATTTTTACAATATAGAATTATATAAATTTGTACACGAAGAAAGGATGTGATAAAAAATGGAAAAAGTAACAATATACACAGATGGAGCATGTTCAGGAAACCCAGGTCCAGGAGGTTGGGGAGCAATCCTTATGTACAAAGATAATAAAAAAGAAATATCAGGAGGAAAAAAGGATACAACTAATAATATAATGGAAATTACAGCAGTAATAGAAGGACTAAAAATGATAAAATATCCATGTGAAGTCGACTTATATAGCGACAGTGCATATGTTGTTAATTGTTTTAATCAAGGTTGGATATATAACTGGCAAAAGAATAATTGGAAAACAGCAAATAAAGAACCAGTAAAAAACAAAGAGTTATGGGAAGAATTATATAAATTAACTAAAGTACATAAAGTAAATTTTATAAAAGTAAAAGGGCATAGTGATAATGAATTTAATAATAGATGTGATGAATTAGCAAGACAAGCTATAAAAGAATTATAAAATATAATTAAGATAACTAGAAAAAATTATAGTATGAAAAAATATTTAGAATGTAAATGATTTTACAAAATAAATTTATTACATTTATATGACATAAACAAAAAACATTGAAAAAAAGAGTTTTTTAATTTATAATAAAATTGTATGCATATCACTATAAAGGTAAAAATAATATTAAAAATATTAATTTTCATAAAACGTAGTTACAAACATAACAAAGGAGGAAGATATGGAAACCTTTGCAGAATATATTTTAGATGAAAAAAATTTAGGGGCAAAAATGGAAATAGTGTATTATTTATCTAAAAAAACAAAAATATATTTTGATAAATCAGTTATATTTAAAACCGAATTATTAAGGCTATTTTTAAATTATGCAAAAATAGAAGTAGATAAAAATTTACTATTAACAGTGTCATTATTATGTAATTGTAAAAAAATAAATAATGCACAAGATATAGAAAAAGTACATTCCTATGCAAAGGAAGGTGCAGAATATTTAAGAGAATTAGGATTTGGAAAAAGATTTTGTAAAATTTGTGAAGAAATAAATAGATATAGTGGAAGCAATCCAAGAGAAAGAGAAAGTGATATATTAGAATTAATAGATCAGTTTGGAGGAATGCTTTTAGACAGACCAGAAAGAATAGGTTTTAAGCCAGATGAAGCATTAGTATTATTAGAACATAGAAACTTAAAAGATGAGTATAATAGATATTTAGAAACTTTCATAGAATTTATAAACTTCATGGAAAAAATTCAAATGAATGACTTAGTAAATATGTCATCAATAAAGCGACTTGTAAAAATACATAATGAAACAGAAACAGTAACTCAATTTATAGAAAATATTATTAATGAATATGAACCAAAAGTAGATAAATTATTAAAACAATATATGAATGATATAGCAGAAGGAATATTTGAAAATATAGATAATCCTAATAGACCACTATTCAGTCCAGAAACAACAAAAAAAATATTAAAAAATATGGAAGAATTACAAAATTAGGGAAAAGGAGAAAAAATGTACGAAATATTTGCAGATTTACATGTACACATAGGAAGAAGTGAAAATGGAAAACCAATAAAAATAACAGCAGCAAGAAGTCTAAATTTTGCTAATATAGCAAGAGAATGTGAAGAAAGAAAAGGAATAAATGTAGTAGGAATAATAGATTGTGCTTCACCTTATGTAATAGAAGATATAGAAAAATTCTTAAAAACAGGGGAAGCGTACGAATTAAAAGATGGAGGAATAATTTATAAAGATAAAGTTTGCATTTTATTAGGAAGTGAAGTAGAAACATCAGAAAAAGGAAGAAATGGTAAATGTGGTAGTGCTCATAATGTTTGTTTTTTCCCACATTTAGAAGACATAAAAGGATTTTCTATGGAAATGAGCAAACATATAAAAAATATAACTCTAAGTACACAAAGATCAAATTTATCAGGATACGAATTAATTGATATTGTAGAAAAATATAATGGGATTTTGATTCCAGCACATATATTTACACCACATAAAAGTTATTATGGGAATTGTACAGATAGGTTAGAAAATATATTTAAAGAAAAATATAATAAAATATTTGCTGTCGAACTAGGTTTGAGTTCAGATACATTTTTAGCAGACACAATATCAGAACTAGAAAATAAAACATTTGTAACTAATTCTGATGCACATTCTTTACCTAAAATAGCAAGAGAATATAATAAAATGCAAGTAGAAGATATATCATTTAAAGAAGTAGTAAAAGCATTGAAAAATGAAGATGGAAGAAAAATTTTAGCTAATTATGGGCTAGATCCAAAACTTGGAAAATATCATAGAACTTATTGCGACGATTGTGAAAAAACAATAGAAACAAAAGAACCAGTGGAATTTTGTCCTATATGTGGAGGAAAGAATGTTACTTTTGGAGTTTTTGATAGAATAGAGCTGATAAAAGATAAAAAAGAAACCAAAAGCCCTAAAAATAGACCTCCATACATATACCAGATACCATTAGGATTTATACCAGGAGTAGGTGGAAAAACAGTGGAAAAATTGCTAAATAATTTTCAAACAGAAATGAATATTTTGCATAAATTAACACAAGATGATATAGAAGGTGTTGTTGGAGAAAAAATAGCTAAAAATATAGTAAGAGCAAGAGAAGGAAAGATGGAAGTACACTCAGGTGGTGGAGGAAATTATGGAACAGTTTCATAGGGGACGTTCCTTCAATCCCTAAAATTCGGGAAAATGGGGACGGACCTGCCTTTAGCTTTAAGGGGACATCATCATAAAATATGTGATTTTGAATGTGATTGAAATAATTTTAGAAATTCTTTATTAATTTTTTGGAAAATGTTCACGTCGAGCTTTAGCTCGGACTAAGTGAAAGGGTGCCAAAAAATTAATTTAGAATTTTTTAAATTATGTATTGAACCGAAAAATCATATATTTTATGATGATGTCCCCTTAAAGCTAAAGGCAGGTCCGTCCCCATTTTCCCGAATTTTAGGGATTGAAGGAACGTCCCCTATAATAGTTCTAAAAATTTTCTTATCGCATACACATTATGTATAAAGGATAAGGAGATTTTTTATGGGAAAAAACAAGCGATTAAAAATAAAAGAAACAATAAAAGAGCATATTATTAACAATTTAAGAGAATACATAATAATATT
>CALXAB010000006.1 GCA_944386175.1 uncultured Clostridia bacterium | reverse complement strand
TGTGCCAAAATAGCCCGTCCCCTTTGGCACTTCCCTTTATTCCCTAATTTTCGAGATTAGAGGAACGTCCCCTAGTAGTACCCAAATTGGTAAACTTGAATTTATTGTAAATATATAGTATAATACAAAAGATTAAATTTAGGAGGAGATTAAATGTTAAGTGCAAATGGAGTTACAATAAGATTTGGAAAGAGAGTTTTATTTGAAGATGTAAATATTAAATTTAGCAAAGGCAATTGTTACGGAATTATAGGGGCAAATGGAGCTGGAAAATCAACTTTTTTAAAAGTATTATCAGGAGAAATAGAACCAAGTAAAGGAGATGTTTCTTTAGATAAAGGAGAAAGAATATCAGTTTTAAAACAAGACCACTTTGCATTTGAAGATAATACAGTAATGGATACTGTAATAATGGGAAATAAAGAATTATATTCTATTATGAAAGAAAAAGAAGAAATATATGCAAAACCAGATTTTTCTGAAGAAGATGGAATGAAAGCAGCTAAATTAGAAGAAAGATTTGCAGAACTAGACGGTTGGAATGCCGAATCTGATGCAGGAATATTATTAAATGATTTAGGTATTATTCCAGAAAATCATTACAAATTAATGAAAGAGATTGATCCAAGAGAAAAAGTAAAGGTATTATTAGCACAAAGTTTATTTGGAAATCCAGATGTACTTTTATTAGATGAGCCGACAAATGATCTAGATTTAAAAAGTATAAATTGGTTACAAGAATTTTTAATAAATTTTGAAAATACAGTAATTGTTGTATCACATGACAGATATTTCTTAAATAAAGTATGTACATATATTGCTGATGTAGATTTTGGAAAAATAAAAGTATATCCAGGAAACTATGACTTTTGGTATGAATCTAGTCAACTTGCATTAAAACAAGCAAGAGAACAAAATAAGAAAAAAGAAGAAAAAATAAAAGAATTACAAGAATTTATTGCAAGATTTAGTGCTAATGCATCAAAATCTAAACAAGCAACATCAAGAAAAAAGACTTTAGAAAAGATAGAACTAGAAGAAATAAAACCTTCTAATAGAAAATATCCATATGTAGATTTTAAACCAGATAGAGAACCAGGTAAAGAGATATTAGAAGTAAAAAACATTTCTAAAACAGTTGAAGGAGTAAAATTACTTGATAATGTTTCATTTACAGTAAAACAAGATAATAAAATAGCATTTTTAGCAGATAATGAAAACGCAAAGACAGTACTATTTCAAATAATAGCAGGAGAAATTGAACCAGATGAAGGAGAATTAATATGGGGGACAACCATAACAAATTCTTATTTTCCTAAAGATAATAACTATTTATTTGAAGGAGACGAAAGTATAACAGACTGGCTTAGAAAATATTCTAAAGATCCAGATGAAACATTTGTAAGAAGCTTTTTAGGTAGAATGTTATTTTCAGGAGAAGAAGCTCTAAAAAATGTTAAAGTTTTATCAGGAGGGGAAAAAGTAAGATGTGTGCTTTCTAAGATGATGTTATCAGGAGCTAATTTTTTAATATTTGATGAACCTACAAATCATTTGGATATGGAAAGTATAACTTCAGTAAATGAAGGAATGAAAAAATTTAAAGGAAATATTTTATTTACTTCTCATGACCATGAATTAACACAAACAGTTGCAAATAGAATTATAGATATAAAACAAAATGGTACAGTAATTGATAAAGAATGTACATATAATGAATATCTAGGAATTGAATAGATAAAAAGATTAGTCTGATATGGAAAAATTAATTTTCTATATCAGATTAATCTATTGTCAAATAAATATAACTAATATAATTAACATTATTTTAGTAATTTCTAAAAATTTCCAAACTAGAACTTGATAAAAAGAGAAAAATATAATAATATAAGAAATGGAGAAAAGGAGGAAAAATGTTAAGAAAAATTAAATTTAAAGAATTTAAAAAGTTATATAGGAAACATATAATCAGAGATTTCCCTAAAAATGAAAGACCAAATTTAGAAAGATTTAGAAAAAGAATTTTAGAGAATAAAGAAGAAGTGTATATTTTTGAAGAAGAAGATGCAGAAAAAGGTTATACTCTAATAGTAAAATTAGAAAACTATATTTTTGTAGATTTTTTAGCAACATACAAAGAAAGTCGAGGACAAGGAATAGGCACAAAAATATTAAAAGAGTTAAAAGAAAAATATCCAGATTGTAACATTATATTAGAAGTAGAAGATCCAGAATTTGCAAGAGATGAAAAAGAAAAAACTATAAGAGAAAAAAGGATAAAATTTTACGAAAAGTCAAATTTTAAAATAATAAAAGAATTACAAATAAAATATTCAGATTTGGTAATATTTAAACTAATGATTTTCTCGGTAAAAGCACAAAATATAGAAGAAATACACGATAAAATGAAAAAAATTTATAATAAAGTTCTAAATAAAAAAATATTAAAAAAAATAGAAGTAAAAGAGATATGAATAAAACGTAAATAAATTATTAGTTACATTAAAGTTTCTTATACAATCATTATTTAATGTAATAAATTTTAAAAATTATATCTTAATATAGCAAATTATAGAACAATTATTAATTTTAATCAATAAACTAAAAAATGATTGTAAATAAAAAGAAAGAATATGTTTATAAAATTATTAAAAAAATATAAGCGTATTATGTGAGGATAAAATAATATGGAAAAAATAATAAAAACAATATCAGAAGAATTAAATATAAAAGAAAAACAAGTTGAGGCAACAATAAAATTAATTGATGAAGGAAACACAATTCCATTTATTGCACGTTATAGAAAAGAAGTAACAGGAGGATTAAGTGATGAAATACTTAGAAATTTAGGAGAAAGGCTAAATTATTTAAGAAATCTAGAACAAAGAAAACAGGAAGTAATAAATTCAATAGATGAACAAGGAAAGCTAAATGATGAAATCTTAAAAGCAGTTGCATTAGCTAAAACTCTTGCTGAAGTTGAAGATATTTATAGACCATATAAACAAAAGAAAAAAACAAGAGCAACTGTAGCAAAAGCAAAAGGATTAGAACCGTTAGCACAAATAATTATAAAGCAAGAAGAAAAAGCACCAGTAGAAGAAATAGCTAAACAATACATAAATATAGATAAATTAAATGAAGAAGATAAGAAAAATAAAGATAAAGTAGTAGCAACAGCAGAAGATGCTATCAAAGGAGCTTTAGATATCATAGCAGAGGATATATCAGATAATGCTAAATACAGAAAAGAAATAAAAAGACTTCTATTTAGAGAAGGACTAATTACTACAAAAGCCACAAACAAAGAAGAAAAATCGAACTATGAGATGTACTATGACTATCAAGAAGCAATCAAATATATACCAAGTCATAGAATTTTAGCCATAAATCGTGGAGAAAAAGAAGAATTTATAAAAGTAAAAATAGAAAAACCAGAAGATAAAATCCTACAATATATTGAAAAAGATATTATAAAAGGCAATACTCAATTTACAGAAATGTTACAAGAAACTATATTAGACAGTTTTAAAAGATTAATAGAACCATCTATTGATAGAGAAATAAGATCAGATTTGACTGAAAAAGCAGAAGAAAAAGCAATAAAAGTATTTGGACAAAATTCTAAACAATTACTTTTAGGAGCACCAATAAAAGGTAAAACAGTAATGGGATTTGATCCAGCATATAGAACAGGATGTAAAATAGCAGTAATAGACGAAACAGGAAAAGTATTAGATTTTACAACAGTATATCCAACAGAACCTCAAAATGATATAGAAAACGCAAAAAAAGAACTTCTAAAGTTAATAGAAAAAGACAAAATTGATATGATAGCAATAGGAAATGGAACAGCATCTAGAGAATCAGAAATGTTTGTTGCAGATATGATTAAAGAAGCTTCAAGACCAGTGCATTATGCAATAGTAAGCGAAGCAGGGGCATCAGTTTATTCAGCATCTAAACTTGCAACAGAAGAATATCCAGATATAAATGTATCTATAAGAGGAGCAATATCAATAGCAAGACGTTTACAAGATCCATTAGCAGAACTTGTAAAAATTGATCCGAAAGCTATTGGAGTTGGACAATATCAACATGATGTAAATCAAAAAAAGTTAGCTGAAAGCTTAACAGGAGTAGTAGAAGACAGTGTTAATAAAGTTGGTGTAGATGTGAATACTGCAACACCATCACTATTATCTTATGTTTCAGGAATTAATAATACAATAGCTAAAAATATTGTAAAATATAGAGATGAAAATGGAAAATTAAAAAATAGAAAAGAATTATTAAAAGTACCTAAATTAGGCAAAGTAGCATTTGAACAATGTGCAGGATTTCTAAGGATAATAGATGGAGACAATCCATTAGAAATAACAGCAGTTCATCCAGAAAGCTACGAAGCTACAGAAAAGTTACTAAAAACTATAGGATTTGATAAAAATGATTTAAAAGATAAAGAAAAATTGGAACAATTAAGAAATAAATTAAAAACTATTGATGTAAAACAAATGGCAACAGAGTTAAAAATAGGGGAAATGACACTAGCAGATATTATTTCAGAACTTTCAAAACCAGGAAGAGACCCAAGAGAAGACATGCCAAAACCAATCTTAAGATCAGACGTTTTAAAATTTGAGGATTTAAAAGAAGGTATGATATTAACAGGAACCGTTAGAAACGTTATAGACTTTGGTGCTTTTGTAGATATTGGTGTAAAACATGATGGTTTAGTACATATATCTGAAATGAGCGAAAAATTCATAAAAAATCCATCTGAAATCGTTTCAGTAGGTGATATTATAAAGGTTAAAGTTATAAAAATAGATAAAGAAAGACAAAAAGTAGGACTATCTATGAAAGGGACACTCTAGGGGACGTTCCTTAAATCCCTAAAATTCGGGATAATGGGGACGGACCTTTGGAAATTTACCACTTTAGGGACGCGTCCAAAATTGGAAAACTGTTAAAAATTCTTTACATTAATTAAACAAAAGTATTATATATAAATTTTAATAATTACTCGGCTAACATTGCAGAATAAATAAATTCTAAAATTTTAAAGCAGGCACCTCTCAAATTAAATTTGAGATTCTCCTGCTTTAAAATTAAAGAATTTATAATATTCTTTCATTCACATTCATAATTATTAAAATTTATATATAATACTTTGTTTTTTATAATAAAAAATGATATAAAATCAAATTTCCAATTTTGGACGCATCCCTAAAGTGGTAAATTCCCAAAGGTCCGTCCCCATTATCCCGAATTTTAGGGATTTAAGGAACGTCCCCTAGAGCTTTAATTTCGTCAAAATGATTTTCTAAGATATCCAAAAATAAATCGGTCAATTCTGGATCAAATTGAGTTCCTCTATTTTTCCTAAATTCTTCTTTAACAACATCTAAAGGAAGAGAATCCCTATACGATCTTTTTGAAGTCATTGCATCAAAGCTATCTGCAATAGCAGCTATTCTAGCTAAATATGGAATTTCTTCACCTTTTAATTGACTAGGATATCCACGTCCATCGAATCTTTCATGATGATGTTTTACAATTGGAATGATATCTTTAAAAATAGTAGCATTTGATAATATATGAACACCTATTGATGGATGATTTTTAATTTCTGAATATTCATCATCTGTCAATTTAGATTCTTTTTGCAAGATAGTATCAGGAACACCTATTTTTCCAATATCATGGAATAATCCACCAATTTGAAGAGTTTTCAAATCTTGGTCAGGTAATCCTAATTTTTTACCTATTAGTACCGAAATTTCTGATACTCTATCAGAATGACCTCTAGTATATGTATCTTTGGCTTCAACTGTATAACGTAAAGTTTCAATACTTTCTAAATATGCTTGTTCTAATTTTTCATATGTATCTTTTAATTGTTCGTTTATTTTTTTAATTTCATGCATTTGGTCAATAGATTTCATACCTGACTCAATTAATAATAATAATTGGTCAAATTTATCGCTTTTTTCACAATATCCTTGGATATCCAATCTTTTTATAGTTTCAAGAGGAGGAGCCAAATCTTTATGACCTGTAAGTAATAATATATATAATTCCTTATTAAATTTTCTGATTTCTTCAACAACTTGATCTCCATGAAAAGGAGTCATAATAAAGTCTAAAATCATCAAATCGAAATGTTCTTTTTTAACACGTTCAATTGCTTCTTGAGGGTCAGTTATTCCTGTAAAATTATATCCACTTCTTTTTAACAACATAGAAAGTGTATCTATAATACCTTGTTCATCATCTACTGCCAATATTTTGTAATTCATGTTATCATTTGTACTATTTTGTAAATTTTGCAAACTTTTTCTCATAAAAACCCCCTACTTACTAATTTGATATAAATCAATAAATATAATATATAATATTAAAATTTTATATTGTACAAAAATTTACATATTAGCATATTTCTTTCATATAAAATACAAATTTTTTCCTTTCAAAATAATAAAATTTATTATTTTGAACTTTATTATCAGCATTATATTAATAAAAAATACAAAAATCAAGTATTTTAATAAAATTTACGTAAAAAAACAGTGCTAAAATAGCACTGTTAATCGATTTTATAAAGGTAATATCACACTAAAAGTACAACCTTTACCTTCCTCAGATTCAACTGTCATATTTCCATTAAAATGTGCTCTAATTGTTGAATATGACATATAAAGACCTAATCCAGTTCCATTTTTTCCTTTAGTAGTTACCATTTCCTTAAATAACTTTTCCTTAACCTTTTCAGATATACCACAACCATAGTCTTTTACAGAAATTATCAAGTTATTTTCTTTTTTCTCGACGATAAGGTCAATATTTTGATCAGGTTTTCCATTATATGATTGTATAGAATTTGAAATCATATTATTTATAATTTGTACTAGACTATTTACATCTCCTTTAATAACTAGTTTTTCATCAACTTTTACAGAGATATTTAAATAAATAATAGCATTTTTTAATTCGTGTTTCATCAAAATATTAACACGTTTTAATAATTCTTCAATTGTAAAAGAAACGTCTTGTTCATTCGATAGTGTTACAGCTTGCCCCTTAACTGCTGTTATAATATCAGACATATATTCAGTATAATTTTTAATTTTTACTACCCATTGAGACATATCTTTAGCAATATCATGATGATCATCATTATTTACAGTTGGGTCTCCAATTGAAGAATCATACTCTTTTATTAAATCAGTTAATCCTTCAGCAGCACCTGAGATTGACATTATTGGAGTTTTTAAATTATGTGCTATTCCACCTATTAATTGACCAAGAGAAGCTAAACGCTCTTTTTCCATTAAAGTATCTTGGTTATCATGTAATTGCTCAATATAACTCTTAGTTAAATCTTGTATATTATTAAAAGCAATTGTTAAATCTCCTATTTCATCATTAGAAAATACAGCTAATTTAGATCCTACGTAATTAGATGAATTTTTTGATATATCAGATAGACTCTTCGTAATTACTTTTAACTGATTTCCATAATTGACAGCAAAAATAACTATAAAGAATAGATTTATTATAATAACTATACCAAATAAAGGTACAATATTAAATAAAGTATCATTAGTAAATACAGAATATCTTATTCCTACAATGCAATTCTCGCCATCAATATCTACTCTTATAAATGCACCCTGTGTAGGATCACCATAATATTCATAAGTATGCCCTTGACTTTTTTCTTCAAAATCAAAAATATATGTTTTAAAAAAGTCAGATAATTCATCATCAGAATAATATACATCTCCATTATTTGAAAGAATAAATATAGAATCATCAGGAGATTTTAAATCAATATTATTTAACATTTCTTTTACCTGTTCTACAGAAGATAAAGTTTTATTTTCAAATTCATTTATCAATATTTCTTTATAATAATCATATAAAGAATCACCTTTTATTTCTGTAAGTTGAGAGTATAAAATCAAAAATGAAAATACTATAGTATATAAAAGTAAAGGCAATAATTGTAATAACATCCTATTTTTAACATTTAATCTTATACCATATTTGGCATTGGTAATCCTGATTTTTTTTAACACATTTTCAAAAAGTAAACGACTAAAAGAATAAATTACCAAAGCTAATAAAGCACACATAGAAAATATTATAAAAGTAACTTTAAGTGAAAATATAAATTCTTGTTTCAAAAACAATAATCCTAAAAATAGAATTAAAGTGGGTAATATCATAAAAGTTAATAACATAACAATAGGAAAATTAAAACAAGTTTTTATTATAGAAATTACATCATCAGTATTTTTACTTATATCTAAATTAGTTGCTTTATCAATTTTATTTACTTTTCTAAACAGTATAGGCAAAATTATTAGAAAAGCAATAACAGCAAAAGCAACAATTGCAATGTATTGTGCTGTGTAGTAAAAATAATTAACTTTTATTTGAAAAGCATTATTAATAGAATCTGGTGGGTAATTCAATAATTTAGGAATTAAAGGATAATATAGCAAACCTATAATAATTAACCCAATAATACAAGCAAAAGTTAATTTCATATTAATTGGTATTTTACTTAAAAATTTTTTTTCCATTTTTAAATTCATCCCTTTCTAAAGCAGAAAGCAGGTTGGAAAAGAATTATTTTTCAACCTTAAATTCTGCTTATAATGTTATTAATATAATCTTCTGTTATATTTGGCCAACTAAAATTCAAGTCAGACAAAATATGTAATGTTTCAGAATTAGAAAAAATATTATCATAAGAGCTTGGCAATTGGGCATTTCCTAATTGATCTATAAATCCAGGAATTCCTTTTGAGTTAGCCAAATTAGAAGCAATAGTATTTTCAAATTCTGATGTATTTAAATAAGATACTGTAATACCATTTTTATTTAATATATCAGTTATCATATTCATAGAAACATAATTATTATTATATAAATGATAAATGTTAATATTATTATCAATTTTTTTACAGATTGCCAATTTAGCAATAGCATTTGCACAGATATCAACAGGCGTTAATTCTAATTGATAATTTTTCATATTAATAGGTAATACACCTAATTTTTTAATAGATTTTAACTTATTTATAAAACCATTCTCATTAGAATTATATTGAAATTTATAATCTGAAAATCTATTTGTTAAATTACCTATTCTATATATATTTGAAACTAATCCTTTTTTAGATGCATTAAATATTTCTTCTTCAGCAATAAATTTAGTTTTTACATATATATTATCTTCGTAATTTTGATGTATATAAAATTTATTTTCATCAAAAATGCCATTATAATTAACATTAACTAAACCATATCCAGAAACAGTCATAGTAGAAATATGATTTAATATAGCATCAAAATCTAAACAGAATTTAATTATGTTATCAGTTGCCAAAATATTTGCTTTTTCAGATAATTTATAATTCCCATAATGTTTAACATCTGCCGCACAATGTATTACACTAGAAATATTTAAACCTAATTCATTATATTGTTCATCTGATAAACCTAAATGATTATCAGTAATGTTAGAATTTACTACAAAAATTCTACTATCAATCAAATCAATATATTTACCATCAAAATAATAATTTAATCTTTCAACAACTCTAGACGTAGCAGATTTTCCACCTTTGCTTCGTATTAAACAATAAACATTACAATTATAATTATTAATTAAATCCTGTAACACATGAATACCTAAAAAGCCTGTAACACCAGTAAGTAATATGTTTTGTGGCTCAATATTAATATCAAAATTTAAATTTTTTCTAATGTCAGAAATATTTATAATATGTTTAGATTCGCTATTTGTAACACAGGAATTCTCATTTACACCAGATATTTTCTTGGCAAGTGCCTCAATAGATGGGTTATTATAAAAATCCTGAATACTTAAATTAATTTTATATAAATATAATTTACTTACAAGTTTTATAACCATTAAAGAATCCATTCCAAATTCAAACATATTATCTGTAACGCCTATATCTAAATTTACAGTTTGTCTAATAATATCATATAATAATTTTTCTTCTTTATTTCTAGGTTCAATCTTATTTTCAGAAACTTGTTCAGAAACTTTAAAAACATCACTTTTTCTATTAATTTTGCCATTAGGAGTTAATGGAATTGCTTCAATTTGAGTTACTGTTTTTGGCAACATATAATGAGGCAAAAGTTTCATTAAATAATTTAATAAATCTTTTGTATCAATTTTCTTGCTTGATACAATATAAGCATTTAAATTATCATTTTGTAACAAAACAACAACATTATTAATATCTGGATAATTCATTATAGCATTTTCAATTTCCCCCAATTCAACTCTAAATCCATGAACCTTAGCTTGAAAATCACTTCTACCCAAATGTACAATCTCACCATCTTTTTGTATATAAGCTAAATCATTAGTATTATATAAAATAGATTTTTCATCAAAAGGAGATTTTATAAATACTTTTTCATTTAATTCAGGTCTATTATAATATCCCTTACAAACACCATCTCCACCAATAAATAGATTACCAGGAATATTTGGAGGTAGCAAATTACAATTATCATCTAATATATATACTTGAGTATTTGCAATAGGTTTACCAATTGTAATATTTTCTTCTTTAGGAGAAACTTTAATAGTAGACCAAACAGCAGTTTCTGTAGGACCATACATATTAAAAACTGTAAGCCAAGGAAATTTACTTAATTTATTCAATAATTTTTTAGGAAGAGCTTCACCTCCAACCATTAAATCACTAATATTATTTAGAAAGTTAGAATTATCTTCTAATAAAGCATTAAATCTAGAAGGAGTTGTTTGTATCATATTTACACTATATTTTTTACAAAGTTTACTTAAATCAGAAGCTATATTTTGTTCTTGCTCATTAGCAATAACAACAGTCATACCACTTAATAAACCACCCCAAAATTCAGTTACAAAAATATCAAAACAGATAGTAGTAACAGAAACAATAACTTTATTTTCAGAAAAATCAATAACATTTTTCAATCCATGTAAATAATTATTAACATTTTTATGCATTAGCATAACACCTTTAGGCTTTCCAGTAGAACCTGAAGTGTATATCAAATACATTAAATCCGATGGTTTATTTATAACTTTCGAATTATTTTTTGGATATTTTGTATATATTTCACTAGATAAATCAATATTTACTTTATCACCTAAATTATAAATATCTTTAGTATTATTATCTACTAAAATTATGTTAGCTCCAGAATCTTCAAGCATATATGTAATCCTATCTGATGGATATTCTGGGTCAATTGGAACATATGTAGCTCCTGCCTTTAAAATAGCCAAAAGACCAATAGCCATTTCAAGAGAACGATTGGTAAGAATTCCAATAAAAGAATTTGAAGTTATTCCTTTTTTATTTCTTAAAAAATATGCTAATTGATTTGATTTTTCATTTAGTTGTTCATAAGTTAATGTAGAATTACCAAAAGCTATGGCTACCTTATTAGGAGTCCTTTTACATTGCTCCTCAAATAGCTCATTTATAGTTTTATCTTTTGGATAATCTAATTTTGTATCATTGAAAGTATATAATAAATCTTTTTTCTCTTTATCAGTAACAATATCAATAGAATTTATAGAAATATTAAAATTATTCATAACTTGATCAATAATATGTAAAATTCTATTATGAATATCAACTATTTCATCTTCATTAAACTTATCTAATCTGTAATCATAAAATAATTTTAAAATTCCAGTATTATCCATATCATATAAATGAATATCCAAACTATTAAATGTAGAACCACTAAAATCCCAGTTAGTAGAATATTCTATATCAGAAGTTTTTGAATTGTTTCTAGCATTTTGATATGAAACAATAGTATCATATAAACTATTAGAAAATTTATATTTTTTTCTTATATATTCTAATATTTTAGAATATGGGTACTTATGATGTCTAAACATAGAAAACTGCTTATCTGAAACCTGTTTTACTAATTCTGAAAAAGCAATATTATTAGGTATTTCTATTTTTATTGGTAAAGTATTAATAAATAAACCCATCATATTTTTTTCTCTTGCACCATTTCTATTTAAAATAGGTGAACCAAGAATAATATCTTTTGTACCTGTTATCCTATGTAAATATAAAGCAACAATCGTCATAAAGAATGTAAAAACAGAAATATTATTGTCTTTACAAAATTCATTAATTTGATAGCTATTTTCTAATGGGAATATTTTTCTTTTTGCATCTTGAGATATATTTTGAGAGTTTTTTTGAGAAAAAGAAACACAAGAGGGACATGTATTAAAAGTGTCCTCCCAAAATTGTGCATCTTTTTTAAATTTTTCAGAATTAAAATATTTTTGCTCAGATTCTATATATTCAATATAAGAAGGATTTAATTCTTCAGATATTGTTTCTCCTTTTAATAATTTAGAATAAATATCAATAATTTCATTAACTAATAAACTCATACTCCAAGCGTCAGAAATTAAATGGTGGAGAATTATATTAAAGCCACCATGACCATTTTTTAATTTAATTAATTTAAATTCATATAAAAATGATTTTGATATATTAAATTTTGTATGTATAAAATCATTTTCTAAAGAATGTAATTCTTGTTCAGTATTAACATTATAAACAGGCAGTTTTTTGTATGAATATTCTTGAACATATTGATATGTCTTATCTCCCTGTAATTCAAAAGAAAGCCTCATTCCATCATTTTTTTTGATAAATAAATTAATAGCTCTTTCTAAAATATCAAAATATACTTTTTGATGAATTAATAGTGTACCTCCAAGGTTGAAAAGACTACTAGAATCATAAAATTTGTCTGTCAACCAAATAGAATTTTGAGGACTTGTCAAATTTTTTAATGCTTTATTCATAGTTACCATCCTTTTATAATTAAATTTGACATTATTTTATACTTATAAACAAAAAAAATCAAGATTTTTTTATGTAAGTTTTTATACAATAGGAAGTTGCCGTTACAATTCACAGCTATACCAGGGATAATAACAGCAATAAATATAGTATTTTTCGGTTCAATACATAATTCAAGAAATTCTAAATTAATTTTTTGGCACCCTTTCACTTAGTCTTCGCTTCGCTCAACGTGAACATTTTCCAAAAAATTAATAAAGAATTTCTAAAATTACTCCAATCACATTCAAATACTATATTTATTGCTGTTATTATCCCTGGTATAGCTGTGAAGTGTAACCTAGCATTAGATAGTGAAATAAAAATATTTTTATAAATATTGATTTTGAAATTTAATTGATATAAAATAAAACAAGAGAAAAGGTTTAAAAATAATTACAATTTTGGTCCAAATAAACTATTTAATTTAAAATTAATAACATCTGATCAATATGCTTTACAAATATTAAACTTGATTACACAAAATTTAATTCTTCTTGGGTCAAATTTGTGCCTTGAGAAAGGGATGAGATTAGATATGAAAAAAGAAAAATCAAGAAAAGTTTATCAAGCAGAAGAAATAAACAATTATCAAGAATTACTAAAAAGAGTAGGAGAAAAATTCTCTACAAATATTGCTTATAAATTTAAAAAAGACCCAACATCAAAAACACCAGAATATATAGAAATTACCTATAAACAATTCATAGAAGACATTAAATCTTTAAGTACAGGACTATTAAATCAAAATTTAGAAGGTAAAAAAATAGCACTAATTGGAAATAATAGGTATGAATGGTGTACAAGTTACTTAGCAACTACAACAGGGAATATGATAGTAGTACCATTAGACAAAGCATTGCCAGACAATGAAATAGAAACACTAATAAAAAGAAGTGAAGCGGAAGCAATAATATTTGATAAAAAATATACAGAAATAATGTTAAAAATAAAAAAAGAAAATAAAAATGTAAAAAAACTTATATGCATGGATGATGAAAATAATGAAGAAATAGAAAAATATAGTGATATATTAAAAAAAGGAAAACAATTATTAGAAAAAGGAGATACTAAATATCAAAATATAAAAATAAATAGTAACAAAGCATCTATAATATTATTTACATCAGGAACAACAAACTTGCCTAAAGCAGTATTATTATCACAAAAAAATATATGTTCAAATATATCAGCAATAGCAACATGGGTAAAAATATATCCAAATGACACGCTTTTATCATTCTTACCAATTCATCATACATTTGAATGTACAATAACATTTTTATATGGATTATACAGTGGAGCAGCAGTAGCATTTTGCGATGGATTAAAACATATTCAAAAAAATCTAGCTGAATACAAAGTTTCCGTATTTGTAGCAGTTCCTCTAGTATTAGAAACAATGTATAAAAAAATTCAACATGCAATAGAAGAAAAGGGAAAAACAAGATTAATAAATACAATGTCAAAAATCTCAAATACATTATTAAAATGCCATATAGATTTAAGAAAAATCTTTTTTAAACAAGTATTAGATAATTTTGGAGGTAACTTAAGAGTAGTATTTTATGGTGCAGCTCCAATGAACAAAGATACAATAATAGGATATAACAACTTAGGAATAGACTTAGTACAAGGATATGGCCTAACAGAAACATCACCAGTTATATCAGCAGAAACAGACAAAGAAAAAAGACCAGGTTCAGTAGGATTAGTATTACCAAACTTAAAAGCCAAAATCGTAGATCCAAATGGTGAAGGAATTGGAGAACTAGCTGTAAAAGGACCAAGTGTAATGCTAGGATATTATAAAAATGAAAAAGCAACAAAAGAAGCTATAAAAAATGGATGGTTCAGTACAGGAGATTTTGGATATATAGACGAAGATGGATTTTTATATATAACAGGTAGAAAAAAAGACATAATAGTATTAAAAAATGGTAAAAATGTATATCCACAAGAAATAGAATTTTTAATAAATAAAATTCCATATGTAATCGAAAGTTTAGTATATTCTAGAGAAAAAAGTAAAACAGACACAATGTTGTGTGCAAAAATCGTCTATGATGAAGAAATGATAAAACAATATCTAGGAGAAAAAACACAAAAAGAATACAAACATATAGTGTGGAAAGAAATAAAAGAAATAAATAAAAACTTACCAATATTTAAACATATTAAAGATATAACTTTAACAAAAGAACCATTTGCTAAAACAACGACCCAAAAAGTAAAAAGATATGCAGAATTAGACAGAGTTTAGGGAAACCTAAATTCTTTTTTACCAATTTGGGGAGGTGTCCAAAATTGGTAAAAATTTTAAATAAATAATTTTAAATGTTTAAACCTCTAATTTTAGTAAATACTAAATTAGAGGTGTTATATTTTGAAAAAGAAAAAAGTAAAAAATTATAAAAAAAGAATAATTATTACAACAATAATTGCATTATTACTATGGATAACAGGATTCTATATATACATAACATATGAAAACATTGAAATAGATACAACAAAATACGAAACAACAAGACTTCAATCCACAACAAATGAACAAACTGTGGAAAGTGAAGAAGAAAATAGCCAAAAAATAGCAGATATAATAGAAGAAACAACAAGAAAAGTAGTAGGAATATCAAAACTAAAAAACACAGGAAGTAGTATATTTTCAAAAAGTACAGAAACAGAACTAGGACTAGGAACAGGATTTATAGTAACCCAGGATGGTTATATTTTAAGCAATGAACATGTAACAGGAAGTAAATATAGTAAATGTTATATAACATTAGAAAATGGTAATAATTATGAAGGGACAGTCGTTTGGAGCGATTCGGATTTAGATTTATCATTAACAAAAATAAATGCACAAAATTTAGAATATGTTAATTTAGGAAATTCAGATAATATTAGAGTAGGAGAAACGGTATATGCTATAGGAAATCCTATTGGATACGAATTCAGAAGAACCGTAACCTCAGGTATTATTAGTGCTAAAAATAGAACCATAAAATTAGAAGAAGATAACAAAGTATCATATATGTCAGATTTAATTCAGACAGACGCAACAATAAATCCGCGGAAATAGTGGGGGAACATTAATATATCCTAATGGCGATGTAATAGGAATAAATACAGTAAAAATAAGTTCAGCAGAAGGAATAGGGTTTGCAATACCAATAAATATAGTAAAACCAATTATTGAAAGTTTCAAAAATACAGGAAGTTTCCAAGAGGCAACAATAGGTATATATGCATATGACAAAGAAGTAATTCCATATTTAAATGCAACAATAAATTTAAATTCGAAAGTGAATTTTGACAAAGGAATATATGTAGCACAAATAACAAAAAATGGACCAGCGGATAACACAGAATTAAAAGAAGGAGATATTATTACAAGTATAGATAATATTGAATTAAATACAATGAATGATTTAAGAAAATATATCTATACCAAAAAACCAAATGATACAGTAGTATTACAAATAAAGAGAGGAAAAATAGAAAAACAAATAAATATTATTTTAGGGAAGAAATAGTGCCAAGTGCCAAAGTGCCAAAGGGGACGGGTTATTTTGTGCCAAAGGGGACGGGTTATTCTGGCACACTTTATAACATAAAATATATAGTTTAAATTTATTATATTAAAGTGTGCCAGAATAACCCGTCCCCTTTGGCACAAAATAACCCGTCCCCTTTGGCACTTGGCACTATTCATTTTCCATTATATCAAATTTTCTAGAATAATCCTTAGTTTCTTCATTAGATACATAAACTTCTGAACGATTTTGCTTCAAAAATTCAATTATTTGATATACATCGATCCAAATTTCATTTGGGCTATCAACCTGAGATTCATCAAAAATTAATTGCATTCCAAAGTGTAAATGAGGTACATTTATATTATTAACATTTTCTTTAACACTATAACCTGTCATACCAAGATAGCCAATCACATCACCAGCTTTTACAGTCATACCCTCTTCTATACCTTCTGCATATGGATGATTTTTTCTAAGATGGGCATAGTAATAATATCTTTTTGTATCAAAACTTCTAATCCCAATTCTCCATCCACCATATTGATTCCAACCCAAGTGTTCGATAATACCAGATTCTACAGCAATAATAGGAGTTCCTATGCTTCCCATTAAATCATTACCTAAATGTACTCTCTTAAAACCATAAGATCTAGAGTTTCCAAAATCGTCATAATGGCTAAAGTTATAATTTTTAGCAATAGGTAAAAATGCTTTTAAACCATATCTTTCTTCAAAAGTTTTCTCTCCATTTTTGTTTGATGTTTCGATAGAATAATTACCAATAAATCCAGATAAGACAGCTGAATAAGCTTCATAGTAATAATCATAAAATTTTACATTACTAGTCATATCAGACATAGTTTCGCCATTTTCTAATCTTTTAACCAATTCATCTAATTGAGATTTTTTAAAATTTTTAAAATTACCACCATTTTGAGAAGCTAAATATGCAAGCAATTCAATCCAGTTATATTTTAGTTCAGAATTATTATTATGAGAATCAATATCTAATTTTGATGTTAATTTTAAAGCTTCTGATGTAATATTAAAGTCAACCCATTTTATATAATCTTTTTTATCTGAAGAAGTTTCTTCGTTATCAGACCCCTCAGCAAAAGAATAAAATATTACAATAGATAATATCATAACTAATAAAATAGAAATAATAAAACTAATTAATTTTATATTTAGCCTTAAAGATTTTACAAACAAAATTAACACCTCACTAAAATATATGGGAAAGGGAAAAATAATATGATAATATAGTAATGTATTTGAATATATTTTATATTCATCTTGTGAACCATGTCCAATGCTATAATTTGGTCAATATAAAAATGATTTACATAAAATATTGATTTTTGCCTTTTTTTATGGTAAAATAATGAGTAATTATTTTTGGAGGTAAAATGTAATGGAAAAAGAAATATTATTCAATAAATTTTATCTAGATAAAGAAAAAGACATAATAGTAGAATTATATAAATCAAAACAAGATGAAATAACATATATATTAAGAACTCCAAATCATAGTACGGGAAATTTAATTACAAATTTAGCAAAGATATGTAGTTTAGAAACAATAAAAGATGAAAATGACATGAAAATAATAAAAGGAACTATTCCAGCAAGTATAAATGGAGAGAATGAAGAAGTATATATATTTAGATTAGGTGGAATAAAAATTGCTAATATATATAAAAATAAAATAGAGATAAAAGCAAAAATACCAGCAATAACAAAAACATTAATGTCTCAAACAAAAAACTATAAATTGCCAATAGAAAAAACAATAGTAAAAACATATATACTAAAAAAACTAAAATTTAGAACAGATTTACATACACATATGAATGCTATTTTATCACCAGATTGTTTAATTGCACTAGGAATAAGCAATCAAATAAAATATCCTTTATATTACATAAAAAAATTAAATTTAAAATTAAGCAAAGAGCAAGAAGCAAAAATATATGAACAAAGAACCAAAGTAGAAAAAGAATATAGATATTCAAAATTACAAGGAAAATATTTAATAAGAAAAATAGATGATAACACTTTTATAAATTTTGCAGATTTTATACTAAATAATAAAGAAAATGCACAATATAATATAGAAAAAATAAGATCTAGTCTTGCAATTTTAAAAGATGGGCAAGCAGTATTTACAAACCTAGAGAAGTGTTATATTTATAGATATGTATTTGCAAAAGGAGTTATTTCAGAAGAAAAAATAAAATTAACAGAAGAATTATTAAATAATATTCCAGAAAATGATATAAAACAAATAGTATTACAAATGTTAAATGACAAAAAAGAAGACAGTCCTTACAAAAATAATACATTAAGACAAAATAAATTTTTATGGATTGCAAGAGAATACAAAAAACAAGGTATAAAATATGTAGAAATTGCAGACACAGATCTATCAAAAAATGGAGAAAGAGCAACTAAATTATTAGAAGAAGTACATGCAATTTTTCCAAAAATAGAAGAAGAAACAGGAGTAAAAATAAGATTTTTGTTTGCAATAAGAAGAATACCACTAACAATTATAAAAGATCAAAAAACAAGTAGCACATACTTAAAAGAAAATATAAATTTATTAAAAGCAGTTGCAAAAAGTCCATATGTAGTAGGAAGCGATTTTATTGGAGAAGAAATAAATGATATTTCAGAATTGCAACCTACAATTAAAGAAATAGTAAAATATATAAACGAAGAAGATAGCAATTTTACAATAAGAATTCATGCAGGAGAAAATGATAGTTTTAAGAGTAATGTAAGAAAATCAATTTTATGTGTAATGGAAGCACAAAAAGAATTAGAATATAATAATAAATTAAAAAATTCAAAAAAAGAATTATCAATTCCGCAAATAAGAATAGGTCATGGATTGTATTCAGAAGATTTAAATAGTCAGTCAGGAAAAGAATTGATAGAACTAATGAAACAAACTGGAATAATAATAGAATTCCAACTAACATCAAATATAAGACTAAATAATATAAGTGATTTAAGCAATCACCCAATAAAAACATTTTTGAAAAATGGAATAAAATGTGTGCAAGGAACTGATGGCTGTGGAATGTATGGAACAGACACATTTGATGAACAATTAGCACTATATAATTTATTAGGCTTAACTAACGAAAACTTAAAAAACATGAGAGAAGTCGAAGAACAAGTTATAAATAAAAGTGAAGAATATTTTGAAGAAAAAAGTAAAAAATTCAAAGACTTTATAGGTAAAAAAACAATAACACAAGCAATATTAGAATTAGAAGCCAAAAATATCACTGAGACTAAAGAACAAGGAGAACTAAGAATAAACAACAATATAGAAACAGAAAAAGAACTAAAACAAAAAATAAAACAATTACCAACAAACAAGATTCCTGTAATAATAGCAGGAGGAAGCTTTAATACAAAAGGAAGAGAAACAACACCATCAAAAGAAGGAATAAAAATACTAAAAGAATTCATAAAAAATGTAGACAATAATAATATCTACTTTGTAATAGGACACAAAATGCAAGGATATGAAAAAGCAATAATAGACATATCAAAAGAATTAAACAAAAAATTTGAAATTGATGCCATTGTTCCAAAGATGGTAAGCGAAAAGGTAAAAGATAGATTATTAAACGAAAATGTAAATGGTATATGCGTATCACCAGAAACAGAAGAATTTGGAATATATAAAAGTTTCAATTATGAAATATTTGAAAGAAGAAAATCAATAGTAATAGCATTTGACGGAAACTCACCAGTATCAAACCTTGTACAAGAAGCAAAAAATGGAAAAGGAAAATCTAAAATATATGTAAATCAAGAAAATGAATTATTAAAAGAAAAAGCAGACACACTAGAAGGATATGTAATCCCATTTAAAATGAAAGATGATATAGTAAATAGAATATTTAAAGATAATCCAGAACTTTTGGGGACGTTCCTTTAATCCCTAAAATTAGGGACAATAGGGACGGACCTCTGGTAAATTACCATTTTGAGGACGCGTCCAAAATTGGTAATTTATGAAATTCATAATTTTTAATTAAACAAAAGTATTATATATAAATTTTAATAATTATTTGGTAACATTACAGAATAAATAAATTCTAAAATTATAAAGCAGGCACCTCTCAAAGCAAGTTTGAGATTCTCCTACTTTAAAATGAATTTATAATATTCTTTTATTCACATTCGTAATTATTAAAATTTATATATAATACTTTGTTTTTATACAATAGGAAACACTATAAAACTTTAAGTTACGCAACTCAAAGTGAAAATAAACAATAAGATTTTATTTTCAAAAGAAAGTTACCCTTTCCTATTGTATAAAAAATGCTTCGCACAACAGATACACACAATTTTACATATGTAAAATTGGCGCAAGAACAAATTTACGGAAAGCCTAAGATGAATGTTAAAAGTTGTACAAATGTTAAGGCTTTCCGATTTGTTCTTGAATAGGAAATCGAGTTTTTCCTATTCAAGAACATCGCTTCGCTCTAATAAATGCACACAAATTTTACTAAAGTAAAATTTAGCGCACGAACAATGACGCGGGCTTTGAAATGTTATAAACAGAGAAAATGTTAAAAAAGCCCGCTATTGTTCTACAATAGGAAATTAAGCATTTTTTATTGTAAAAAAATATTATAAAATCAAAAATCCAATTTTGGACGCGTCCTCAAAATGGTAATTTTCCAGAGGTCCGTCCCTATTGTCCCTAATTTTAGGGATTAAAGGAACGTCCCCTAATAAAAATTTTTTTCAAAAAAATAAATAAAAAATTTAAAAAATAACATACTAATAATATAAAAAATTTTTTAAGGAGGATAAGAAATGAAAAAAATTTTGAGCATATTAACAATACTTACAATATTTACATTATTATTTTCATCAATACTTATTGGAAAAGTGTATGCTGTACAACTAGATACAATTACTTTAGATGTAGATAAAACTATTGTAAATCCTGGGGATAATGTGACATTAAATATAAACTTTGGAAAAGTTCTAGGAGCATATACTTTTGATATTGCATATGACAATAAATTATTAGAGTATGTTAGTTGTGAAGGTGGAACACCAAATGATAATGGAACAAGAGTAAGAGTAGTATTTTATGATTCAACAGGAGGAACAGCTTCAAGAAGTAATATGAGTATAAAATTTAAAGCAAAAGAAGGTATAATTACTTCTAATCCAACAGATTTATCTGTTACAGCTGAAGGTATGGCAAATGCAGATGCTTCAGAACAATATGATGATATAGGAGTGCCAATAGTTAAAAACATCGTTGTAGAGCCAAAATATGAAGATTATAATATAGATTTAGCCTATTCAGGAAATATTATAGAAAATGTAGAAAAAGAAATGACATTAACAATATCATCTAAATTAGGTAAAAATTACGAACATGCAAGAATTATAGCAGAAGCAACAACACCAGATGGAGGACAAGTTATATTAAAAGGAACTGATGAACAAGATTTAGAGCATGACATCATTCAAAGTGGATGGGGAGATGCTTCTGGGTATAAAATAGGCGGACAAGACATGAAAAAAGTTTTATCACTAAGAGGACTTTTCACTAAAGCAGGAGCTTATACAATAAAAATAAAATTAATTGATAGGGACTCATCAGATGCTGAAATAGCTAGTAAAACATTTAGCCTAACAGCAATGACAGAAGAACAAAATAACCAAACAAACAATGGAGGAACAACTGGAGAAACAAATAATGGTGAAAACCGAAATACGACAAGTCCAGTAGAAGAAAATAACACAAATACTCAAAATGAAAATTTACCAGAAACATTACCAAAAACAGGTAAAAATGTTTATATTCCAATAATTATATTAGCAATTGCATTAATTACTACAGGAGTAGTATTACAAAGAAAAAATAAATTTTAAAATAAAAACTTAATATATACAAAATGTATATAAAGCAAAACTAGGGAACTAATATTAATCTAATTATCTTGACATAATTGTATGTTCCCTTTTTGTTGTTTAATAAATACAGCTAACATTGCCTATAAATAAAAAAGTAAAATTGGTGCAAGAACATCGCTTCGATTTAACAAATGCATACATAAAAAAGAATGCATAAAATAATTATACATAAGAGGAGTTTACAATGAAAAATAAAGTTTTAAAATATTTAATTATCATTTTAATTTTATCAATATTGTTTTTTATTTTATTCAATATACGAAAAGAAGACGTAATAAAAGAAAGCACAACAACAGAAAAAATTGTATCAAAAACAAATATAAATATACAAAAAAATTTTATAGAAGAAGAACAATCCACAACAAATGAACAAACTGTGGAAAAAGAATATATAGAAACTGAATTTAAGGGATATAAAGTAAGTGCAAAATTATATATACCCAAAATTAATTTAGAAACATATGTATTAGAACAATATAGTAAACAAGCACTTCTAACATCTGTAACAAAATTTTATGGAGGAGAACCTAATAAAATAGGGAATTTTTGTATAGCAGGTCATAATTACGGAACACCAAACATGTTTCAAAATTTAAAAAATTTAAATATTAATGATGAAATACTGTTAATTGATACAAATGGAAATAAAATAAAATATATAATTTATGACATTTATAAAGTATTACCAAATCAGACACAATGTTTATCACAACAAACAAATGGACAAGTGGAATTAACTTTAATAACATGTACATTAGACTCTGAAAAAAGAATAATTATAAAAGCAAGAAAAGAATAAACAGACTATTATAAGAAAATCCAAGAAAGGAGAAGTCGTATAACAAATATATTAGTATTATACGAATAATTAAGATGAAAAAAGTATTATTATCAATATTCATATTTTTAATGATGATAATTATTGATATAAAAGCACAAGGAGCGTACACCATCAATGGAATAAGCAACTTTCCGGAAACTTATAGACCTTATTTAGAAGTACTACAAAAAAAACATCCTGAATGGAGTTTTACCGCACTATATACAGAATTAGACTGGAATTATGTAATTGATAATGAAAATGTATTTGGAAAAAATTTAGTACCAAAATCATATACAAATGAATGGAAAAATACTAATCCAGGAGAATATAATGTAGAAGTTGATAGTGGTTGGGTAGATGCTTCCAGAAAATCTGTAGAATATGCTATGGACTCGAGAAACTTTTTAAATGAAGTCAGGATTTTTCAATTTGAAGGATTATCATATGTAGAAAATTCAAATCAGATAAATACTATAGAAAAAATTTTATATGGTACAGAATTTTACAATAATATTGTGAATTATATAAATGCGCAAGGTCAAACTATAACAATGAAAGAAAAATATTCGGAGTTAATTTTACGTGCTGCACAAACTTCAAAAGTCAGTTCATACCATTTAGCATCTAGAATAAAACAAGAAGTAGGACCTTTTTTATCTCACTCTTCTATAAGTGGAAAAGTGGCTCGGATATCAAGCATTATATAATTTCTATAATATAGGAGCAACAAGTTCAGCAGAGCCAATGGGAGCAATAATAAATGGATTAAAATATGCAAGAGATGGGCATGGTGCAAGTGAAGCAACAAAAACAAAATATCTAATTCCATGGAATACAAAAGAAAGAGCAATTACAGGAGGAGGAATATTTATAGGATCTAGCTATATAAATATAGGACAAGATACAATATATCTACAAAAATTTCATGTTGTAGACAACAGAGGAGGAAGTTTATTTTGGCATCAATATATGACAAATGTATTAGCACCATATAGTGAGTCAAATTCAATATATAAAGGATATTTAAATAGTAATCTACTAGATACAGACATTAATTTCGTAATCCCAATATATAATAACATGCCAGAACTTCCATGCAAAAGACCAAGTATTTTAGACAAAGATTATGTACAAGATAACACAAAAGTATATGCAGATGTAACAACCACTTTAAATGTAAGAACAGGACCATCAACATCATATGAAACTATAACAACAGTAACTAATAAAGATATAATGACAAGAATAGAAAAAGGAATTCAAAATGGAGAATTATGGGATAGAGTAGTATTAGAAAATGGTATTGTAGGATATGTTTTTCAAAATTATTTAAAAGAAGTGCCACAAGTTCAAATAGAAAAAATCACTTTATCTTTAGATAAAGATACAATAAATAAAAATGAAAGTGCAAAACTAGCAGTAGATATACAACCAGAAGAAGCAAAAGGACAGAAAATAGTATTTTCATCTAGCAATCCAAATGTTATAAGTGTTAATCAAGAAGGAAATATATTTGGCGTAAGTCCTGGAAACGCAACAATAACAGCAAAAGCTGAAAACGGTATAACCGGAAATATAACTTTAAAAGTATATTCAAAAGTAGAAGACCTACAACTAAATACTGATAATTTAATAATGCAAGAAATGCAAACATATAATTTAATAGCAACAGTATATCCAGAAGATGCAAGTAATAAAAAAGTTTTATTTAGTTCATCAAATAGCGATGTGGCAACAGTAGATGAAAATGGAAAAATTACAGCTCTAAAAAAAGGAACAACTAAAATTATTGCGACAACAGAAGATAGTAATATACAAAAAGAAGTTAATATTGATGTAATAGAAAAAATTCCAGAAGATGAATTAAAATTTGACGAAAAATTAAATATAAATGGAAATATAGTAAGTGGTTTTGATTATAAAGATATGACAGTAAGCAAAATAAAAGAATATATATCAACAATATATGAAATACAAATAGAAAATTATAAAGGAGAAAAATTAGAAGATAATCAATTGGTAGGAACAGGATCAAAAATAAAAATTATAAAAAATACAAGATCAAATGAGAACCAGGAAAACGTCAATGCAATAGATATGGTTAACATTGCAGATAACGAAGAAAACATATTGGCAGAATATACTGTATTATTTTATGGAGATGTTAATGGAGATGGAAGAATAAATAGTGTAGATTTATTGGTTTTACAAAGGGATATATTACAAATACAAGAAGTAGATGAAATATTTAAAAAAGCAGGGAATATAAATAAGAATGGTAAAAAACCAACATCTGTTGACTTACTATTAATCCAAAGGCATATTTTAGGACTACAAATTATATTACAATGACAAGAATATATATAAAATAGGTTTATAGGTAAACCCTAAATAAAAATCTAAATATAATTGAGGGAGATATATTATATTAATATAATATAAAGAAAAAATGAAAAAAATTATATATTTTTCAATAGTAGTATTAATATTCATATTTATATTAAGCATATCGAACAATACTTTAGCTAGCGAAAATTTAGAAATAAAAATTAGTAGTTTTGAAGTAATAAAAGATGAAAATTTTAAAATATATATTAACATAGAAAACATAGAAGTAGCATCATATCTATTAAATATAAACTATGATGATAATAAGGCAGAATATGTAAATGGTCCGGAAAATACTAATAAGTTAGACAATAGAATTATTAGTATTTGGTTTGATAAAACAGGAGGAAATAGTCCAAAAATAAATCAAGAGATTGCAGTTTTTGAATTTAAAGCAAAAGAAATAGGAAATATAGATTTTAATATAGAAGGAGAATTTTTTGATAAAAATGGAAATGAAATAAAAATAAATAATCAACACATAAATGCAAAAATAGTAGAAACAAATAATGAAGTGTTAAAAAATACTCAAATTCAAGGAGAAGATAATAATTCTTTATTAAAAATTATGAGACTAGATAAAGAAGGCATTATACCAGAATTTTCACCAGAAATTAAGGATTATTATTTTATAGCAGATTCTACAATAAATAATTTAGAAGTAGTTGCAATACCAGAAGCTACAAATGCAAAGGTAAATATAAATGGAAATAAAAATTTAAAAAATGGAATAAATAAAATAGAAATAGAAGTAACTTCGAGAGATGGAAGTAGTAAAAATGTTTATACAATTAATGTTACTAAAACAGATAATATAGAAGCGGCAAATACTAATTTAGAAACCTTAGCAATAGAATATGTTACATTAGAACCTTTATTTGATACAAATGTGTTAAACTATAAGGCAAGTATTTCAAATAGTTTTAATAATCTAAATATATTAGCAGTACCAGAAAATATTAATGCAAAAATAGAGATTAATGGAAATAAAAATTTGCAAATAGGGGATAATTTAGTAAATATAAATGTTATTGCTCCTAATAATTTTACTGAAAAAGTTTATAAAATAATTGTACACAAAAGAACAGAAGAAGAGGATAAAGTATTTGAAGATGAACAGAATATAAATGTAGAAAAATTAAATAGTATTTTAGAGGAACAAGAAATAAATAATAATAATGATGATGATATGAATGGTACAAATAATTCGAATGTTTTATATATAGTTTTTGGTGTAATAGGGGTTTTATGCATTATAGGCATTGTAAGTTTAATGGTGTTTAAATTTAGAAAAAAAATCGACAATAATTAGTACCATTAAATTATCTGAAAAATAAAAATAAAAAATAAAAACCGTTGATATATAAATTACTCAACGGTTTTTATGGTGCACCAGGAGGGATTCGAACCCCCGACCTTCCGGTTCGTAGCCGAACACTCTATCCAACTAAGCTACTGGTGCATACAATATATTATAAAGTAAAAATAAAAAAATTTCAATAATTTTAAAAAAGTTTTCAAAAAATATTGCAAAAATTAAAAAAATGTGGTATATTAAATAAGCGATTGATTTCGAGGCGTAGCGCAGTTGGTAGCGCGCGTGGTTTGGGACCATGAGGTCGCAGGTTCGATCCCTGTCGCCTCGACCATAAAAAGGAGCTTTTTACAAGCTCCTTAGATTATTTTATGTTATTTTAAAATCTTTAATTAAAACTTTCTTTTATGTATATACGTTATTGAACTGAAAATTACATTCAGTCAATATTTTGAATATAATAATTGTATTATATATAGAAAAGTAGTTTTAAACATTTTACTTCAACATAATTAATTGGTTTCATCTAGGCATTTGACATTTTTAACACAATATTATCCTTCAATCAAATTTTTTCAAATACTTCACCTAAACTTTCATTTATAACCAAATCAGCCATATAATCATAAGGAGTAGAATCTCTATTTAGCAGTACCAAATTATTACCATTAAAATAATTAATTAATCCACTTGCTGGATACACAGTTAAAGAAGTTCCAGCAACTATCAATAAATCTGCATTTTGAATAGCCAATATAGAATTTTTTAATATATTTGAATCCAAGTTTTCATCATATAATACAACATCAGGTTTTATAATTCCTCCACAAGAGCATAAAGGAATCCCATTAGAATTAAATACATAATCTGCATTATAGAATTTTCCACACTTCATACAATAATTCCTAAGTACACTTCCATGCAATTCATAAACATTTTTAGAGCCTGCTTTTTGATGTAGACCATCAATATTTTGTGTAATAATGCCTTTCAATTTGGAAGTATTTTCAAGATCTACTAATTTCATATGAGTTATATTAGGTTTATAATTCAAGGAATTCATTTTATCCTTATAAAATTTATAAAATTCACTTGTATTATTTATAAAAAAAGAATGGCTTAATATTTCTTCAGGAGGATAGTCATATTTCTGATTATATAAGCCATCTTTACTTCTAAAGTCAGGAATTCCACTTTCGGTTGAAACACCTGCGCCACCAAAAAAAATTATATTATTACTTTTTTCTAATAATTGTCTAAATTTTTGAATCTTATCATCCATAAAACATTAACTCCTTAAAAAGTTATACATAACCATAAAATACATAATAAAACACTTTAAAATTTACCAAATTGCCCTATTGCCTTACCAACTATTTTCAAACTATCAAGATTAGTAGAATTAACCAAAATAGTATCAATAGAATAAGAACTAACAGCTTCTAAAGCAATAGTTTCGCCATCAATTTTTTTATACAATCTAATAACTACATTATCATCAATAATACCAACAATTATATCATTATTTTCAGCAAAATTCTGTTTATGTATAAGAATATAATCACCATTATGGACTTTCAAATTTACACTCTCATCAGTAATTTTTAGATAAAAATAATCATCAGGTATTTTCATATCATAAATATTTGGATCTAATGGCAAATAGCCCTCTAAATATTCATTATCTATTATCGAATTACCCAATGAAATTTTTGATATAATAGGTATATTAAATAAAACATTACTTTCACCATTAAGGTTATTTCTAATAAATTCTGACGCATCATCAGAAAACAAATTTTTATCAATATAACCACAAACAATTAATAATTCATAATAAGAAACTACACCTTTAGAATTGTCAGCTATTTTCTTTAAAATTTCTGGAGAAGGAGCTTTTTTATAAATCAATCTAATTAATTTAGAAATATAAGCAGATGTAATCCCAGTTGCTTCGGCCATTTTGTTTATAGAGCCATAGTTGTTTTTAATTTTAATAAGGATTTTTGAAAAAACCTTTTTATCAAAATTCATTGAAAAATCAACTCCTTTCAAAAATAGTATATCATAAATTATTAACTATGGTCAATAATTTTAAAAAATATGTTGACAAAGGACGAAAAATGTTATATATTAACAACAGTTAATAGCAGATTAGAAAGTCCATGTGCTAAAGATACAATATAAATAGGAAGAGATATCACTAATGGTGATAAAACAAAAAGAAAAATAACATTAACCGGAATTAACGAAAAAAGAAAGGAGGGGATATTATAAAAGTTTTTTATATTTATAAAATTATAGAATTAGAAGAAGAAATACAAGTTTGATAAAAAAATAACATTAATAATATGAAAAAATAACAAAAAAATCGACAAAATAACCTTTTTTTAGATTTTTTTTAATATTTTACTGTACAATTTGTAAAAGTTTATGTATAATATTAAAAAAGAGAAAAGATAGATAGGATTTGGCGATCGGCTATCTTTTCTCTCGTTGAGCATACACTAAAAATATGCCTATTTCTATTATACACACGTTAAATGCACATGTCAAGCTAATTTGCTATATTTTAAATGTAAATATTTAACATTTAAAACAATATAAAAAATTAGTTCTAATTTAAAAAGTTGGGAATAAAATTAAAAAGTTAGTACAAAGGAGATTATATATGGATATTTTACTAAAAAGTATTTTAATAGGTGTAATACCAGATGTAATATTTTTAAGTTTATTTATAATTTATTCAAAGAAAATACAAACTAGAAGAGTAATATTTTTTATACTATTACTAATAGATTATATAGTAACTCTTATAATATTTAAATATCAAACATTATTTTATATTTTATTTATAGTCATAGAATATATAATTTTAAAACTATTATATAAAAAAGAAATACAATTAATAGATTCCTTTGTAATAACTATTCCTTTTTTAATTCTATTTCTAATGTCATGTATATATTACTTTTTAATTCCAAACTATATGTTAGCATGTATTTTAGAAAAAATTACGATACTTATAATGATATTCTTAATAAAAAATAAGATAAATATAGCATATAAAACTTACAGGCATTTATGGAATAGAACTAAAGAAGAGGCAAGAAAAATAAGAAGTATTACATTAAGAAATATAAGCCTTATCCTGATGTATATATTTATATTTCTATCAGATTTGGTTTGTATATATATAATGAATGTGAGGTGATAATATGCCAATATGGTCTGCATGGTTCTTCTGCGATACAGAAGATGGAGAATAATAAATAGGAGAAGATAACTAATGAAAAACATAAAAAGTAGATTATTTAATATTTTTGAATTAATTGTAATAATTCTTATAGGATTATCTATGAAAATTCCAGTACAACAGATAATATGTCTACTTATAGTTTTCATGGTAGTAAGACAGAATTTAAATAATCCTATGCATTATAAATCACCATATCTATGCTTATTTTGGAGTACAACAGTCTTTATATCATTTTACATATTAACATATGTCAACCCAATAGTTGCTATGTTAGGAGCTGGCTTTGGAGCATTAGTAATAACAGGAAATGCAGATGTAAAAGATGTATTTATGTTTAATAATGATGATGAATCAAAATACAGAGAAATGAAAAAATTCATAGAAAATAATCAGAATACAGATACAGTGAAAGAATATGAAAAAATAGTAAAAAATTTAAATGAAAGATATAAAAATAGATATAAAATAGACTTTTATAAAGTATTTGTATTAAAATTTTATGAAAAGAAAACGTTTAAACAAATAATTGAAGAAACTAATTTAAATGACAACAAAGAAGTAACAAAAGCACTGGATATAATTAGTATGAGTTTTAATACATTTATGCAAGTAAAAAATAAGCTTGAGGAGATTGATAATGACGAAAAAACTGGTTAAAGCCAGTTTTTTTGTGTACCTAATCACAGTAGCCACTGACATATTATATGTCGAATATTGTAAAATTAATTTGATAAATAATAATGTTAGGGGAGAAAACATAAATGAAAGATTATAGTAACAATAAAATAATTAAAAAAATTATGATAAAAAAAGATGAATTAAAACAATATTTTAATAATAAGAAGATAATAAAAAAGTCAGAGTATATAAAATATTTAAAAGAAAAAGATAAAAATAATTAAAAATTGGGCTTTGACGATTCTTTGTTATAATATCAAAGCCCAATTATAATTAGTGTTATTATGATTTTCAAAATCATTTAACTATAAATAAAACTATAATAATTCTTTTCTCAATTCTTCACTACCTTTTGTAGATAACAAGCTAGGAGCAATATCAAAAACAGTTTTACAACCAAAGTCGGATTTTTTATATAAACGATAATTTGCTCTAGCATATGCAACTAAAACACTAGCTGTAAATTCGGGATTTGATTCTAATTTTAAAGAAAATTCTGCTATTTGTTTTGTTGTATTATTAGGACCAGTTAATCCACTTCTTAAGACAAATCCACCATGTGGCATAGAAGAGTGATTTTTCTTAAATTCTTCTTCTGAAATAAAATGAACAACAGTATTATATTCATCAAAATAATTAGGCATTTCTTTTATTGTTTTTTCTATAAAATTTTTATCTGCACTATCTTCAGCTACAACAAAACATTCTCTCCACATTTTTTCACGAACAGAGTTAAATTGAGGATTTTCACCATTTCTAACTCTTTCTACAGCTTCATCATAAGGAACTGTATATTGAACAGCATTTTTTACACCAGGAACTCTTCTAACAGCGTCAGAATGTCCTTGACTTAATCCTCTTCCATAAAAATAATATGAATTTCCATTAGGTAAAACAGACTCAAATAAACTTCTTTGAATAGAAAATAATCCAGGATCCCATCCTACACAAATAATTGAAACATGCTCACTTTCAATTGAATTTTTATCAACATTTTTGAAATATTCAGGAATTTTTGCATGAGTATCAAAACTATCAACAGTATTAAATAATTTTGCAAATTCAGGACCTTGAACTGGTAAATCTGTAGCAGAACCACCACACAATATCATGACATCTATTTTATCGGTCATATTTTTAGCATCATCTATATAATATACAGGTGAATAAATAGTATTTACAGTATTTGGATCACGCCTTGTAAATACTCCAACTAATTCCATGTCGTTATTTTGCTTAATAGCAAGCTCAACACCTCTTCCAAGATTACCATAACCTAAAATACCAATTCTGATTTTACACATATAAAAACCTTCTTTCATTTAATCTATTAGAAAGATTTTATCATATTAGAATTATAATAGTCAAACAAAACATAAAATCATATTAATATGATTTCAATGTATCTTCAATAACATATGAAACAGGTAGCACATTGTCATTATCTGTTTTTACATCAAAAATCATACATTCATTATCACATTGTTGATAAACAGAAATAGTAACAGTGCCACATTTTCTATATGCACCACGTATAAGTCTAGACATCAAAACCCCCCTTTTCTTTAGTAATAATATTCACTATAACATATAAAAAATGAAATAAATGTCGAATCTTGCAATAAATGAAAATAAATTTTAAAAAAATAAGAAAAAAACTTTTATAATATAAAAAGAACTAGACTCTATCTATTAAAGGAGAAATCTAGTTCAATAAACAAAAAATAAATATATAAATATATGATTTATTACTGAGATTGTAGCAAAAAAAGAGTGCTAAGTCAATAAAAAAAAGAAAAATTATAGAAATTACACAAAAAAGCCATAATAATTTACAAAAATAGTAGCAAAATAAAAAAAAAAGTGTTATACTTATCAAATGAAAAGCGAGAAGGTAGGATTGTAAGGAAGGAATGTGATTAGAAATGAGTGAAGAATTAAAAAATAAGTTGTTTAATAACAAAGAGAATGGATGGACAAATTTAAGCAATGAAACAATAAATGAAATAAATAATTATTCTGAAAAGTATATGAAATTTTTAAATTCTGCAAAAACAGAAAGAGAATTTATAAAACAAGCAAGAAAACTAGCAGATGAAAATGGATACAAAGATATAATGGAATTTGAAACATTAAAACCTGGTGATAAGATATACTTTATAAATAGGGAAAAAAGTATGTATTTAGCAATAATAGGTGAAGAACCTATAGAAAATGGACTACACATAATTGGTTCACACATAGATTCCCCAAGACTAGATTTAAAACCTAATCCATTATATGAAGATACTGAACTTGCATATTTAAAAACACATTATTATGGAGGAATTAAAAAGTATCAATGGACAACTATTCCATTAAGTATGCATGGAATTATAGTAAAAACTAATGGTGAAAAGATAGAAATAAATATAGGAGAAGATGAGAAAGATCCAATATTTACAATAACAGACTTGTTACCACACCTAGCCCAAGAACAAATGGAAAAGAAATTAAAAGAAGGAATAAACGGAGAGGACTTAAATTTATTAGTAGGAAGTATGCCATATAATTCAGAAAAAATATCAGAGAATGTAAAACTAAATATATTGAATATATTAAACAAAAAATATGGAATTACTGAAATAGATTTAAATAGCTCAGAAATAGAAATTGTACCAGCATTTAAAGCGAGAAGTTTAGGTTTTGATGAAAGTATGGTAGCAGCATATGGACAAGATGATAAAGTATGTGCATATACATCACTAAGTGCAATGATGAAATTAAAAAATGTAAAAAATACAGCTGTATGTATATTATCAGATAAAGAAGAAATAGGTAGTATGGGAAACACAGGAATGGAATCACATATGTTTGACTTCTTTATATCAGAAATATTAAACAAATTAGGAATAAATAAACCAAATTTATTAGACAGGGTTTTCTGTTTTTCAAAAATGTTATCATCAGACGTAGATGCTGGATTTGACCCAATATATTCTTCCGTTTCAGATAAAACAAATGCAGGATATTTAGGAAAAGGAGTAACGCTTAATAAATATACTGGAGCGAGAGGGAAATCAGGAGCTTCTGATGCAAATGCAGAATTTGTAGCATGGGTAAGAAACGTCTTAGAAAAAAATGAAATAAAATATCAATTAACAGAACTAGGAAAAGTAGACATTGGAGGAGGAGGAACTATAGCATATATTCTAGCTAATAAAGGAGCAGATGTTATAGATTGTGGAATTGCAGTACTTTCAATGCATGCTCCATATGAAGTTACTAGCAAATATGATATCTATTGTGCATATAAGACTTATAAAGCTTTTTGGGAAGAATAATAAAAGGGCTATAAGGAATATAGCCCAACATATATTTTAATTATGATTAATTAATAAATCAGCAATACCATTCAGCAAGATAATATCTTCTTGAGACATTAAGTTTAATTTATCGCTCAACTCTATTTGAGGTTTTAAACTATTATTTGTAATAAAACTACTAAATAACATATTAGGAGGAATGCCTAATATATTTATATAATTTATTAATGTTTGAATTTTTATACCACTGTTACCATTCTCTATACTAGATATATATTTTAAAGAGATATCTAATTTTTCTGCTAGTTGTTCTTGTGTTAATCCATTTTTAGTACGATAATCTTTAAATATTTTACCAAAAACATTATTAATATCTGATTTTAATACAGAACTCATTTTACCCTCCATAAATATAAGTATCATTATAAGTATAACAAGCATTAAAAATACTTAAAACACATTAATACTATAACCAAAAAATAGGAAAATATTAACAAAAGCCCATAAAAGTCTTGAAAAATAAAGGAATTGATGATATTATAAAAGATGAAAAATCTCACTAACAGTGAGATATGATATAAATAAAATATACTAAGAGCATAATTAGTAAAAAGAGAGGAATTTTAAAATGGTAAAAAACGAAGATTACACAAACCTACTAAAGAAAATGATATCTTGTATAAGTTATGGAGACTATTATTCTGTAAAAGAGTTATCTAAGTTACAGTTAGATAATATAAAAGAAATAAATACTAAAGTAGAAAAGGAAGTTAATCAATTAAATAAATCAAGGGAATTAAATAAGTGTAAAGAAAAACCATTAGAAGAATGGACTAATAGTCAACTTGTAACTTTATTAAAAATGTATTCAAATTATATATTGAAAAAAATAGAGAAAACAGATAATATTAAAGAACTACAAACAATGACAGTTTCTATAGATGAATTTATAAGAAATATATAAAGAGGTGATACACATATGATAAGAAATTTAAAACAAGAAGATTTAACAAAAGTAATGACAATATGGACAAAAGGCAATTTTGCATCACATGATTTTATAGAAAAAGACTATTGGTTAGAAAATTTTAATAAAGTAAAAAACTACTATATACCTAATTCAGATACATATGTATATGTAGAAAAAGAAGAAGTAAAAGGATTTGTTAGTGTGTTTCAAAATAATTATATTGGAGCTTTATATGTAAAACAACAAGAACAAAGAAAAGGAATAGGAAGAAAGTTAATAAATTATTGTAAAGAAAAATATGAAAATTTAGAATTAAAAGTATATGATAAAAATGGAAATGCAATAGCATTTTATATGGCAATGGGATTTAAAAATGCAGGAGTTCAAATAGATTCAAATACTGGAGAAAAAGAATATATAATGCAATGGAAAAAATAAAAAGATTATAATATATGACTGAATATTATAATCTTTTTTTTAGAATCGGAAAACAAACAACCCTTTCCTATGTACGGTATAGCCGTTAATTGTAACTTAAAATAATAGTTTAAATCAAAAATAATTATAAAAGAATTGACTTTTTTTAAAATTATAGATATCATATACATGAATTACATATATTTACAAAAAAAGTAAAAAAATGTTAATGGTTTATTTTTACTCAATGAAAGGGGTATATATGAAAGATATAACAAAAGATGAAATTTTAAACGAAACAATAGAAGAACTAAAAATTATAAAAAAGGATTGGAATAATTATTTTAAAGAAAACAAAATTATTTTAAAAGAGGAGTATATTAATTATTTATGCTCTAAAAATAAAAAATAACTATTGAATTTAAAGAACTTTTTATTATAAAATGAAATATTATAGTGAAAATTATGTCTTTAAGCCGAAAAAAGTAAAAAAATAAAAATTTTTATTGAATGTCCACAATTTATAAGTGATATATAAAAATATCCTTAGCCATTCTAAATACTGCTAAGGATATTTTTGATACTACTAACTTTTTAAAGGGTTCGTATAATAATGCTTTGGTGAGCCAGGAGGGATTCGAACCCCCGACACCAGGCTTAGAAGGATTTTACCCTGTTTACCTATTAGTCTCCATTAAGATTTAATAAGACACATATATCACAAGAAACTGTAAGGATTTGCAAGGTAAGAACATAAAAATATTGAAAAATAAGTAAACAAAAAAATCCAAAACTTTTTACAATTTGTTAGAGTTTTGTTAGAGAAATTTAAAAAAGCAAGTATCTAATCACTATATATAAATTTTTAAAAAATGGAGATGTTAAAATGATATATTTTATAATTGGTTTAATTGTTGGGGCTAATATTAGCCTCTTTTTATATGCCTTGATTTTATCAGGATCAAGAGAAGATGAGATAATGGAAAAGGAGGTTAATCGTGAATGAGGAAAGTAAAAATAATTATTATGCAATCATACCGGCTACGGTTAGATACAACAAAGATTTAAAACCTAATGAAAAATTACTTTATGGTGAAATTACCGCACTTGCTAATTCAAAAGGTTTTTGTTTTGCAAGCAATAGATATTTTGCAGAATTATATAAAGTAACTATTCATACAGTATCGCAATGGATAAGCCATTTAGAAAAATTAGGATATGTAAACATAGAATTGATTAAAGATAATAAAAAAGAGATTAAGGAAAGAAGAATATATATTTGTGATACACCCTATATACAAAAAGATACATACCCCTATGTATTAAAAAGTACATACCCTATATACAAAAAAGTACAGGATAATAATATAAATATTAAAATAGATGATTTATTTTTATTTATTATAAATAATAGAGAAAAAATCTCAAATGAATTTTACAGTATTATAAAGCATTTAGAATTTAATTATACAACAGATATTTTATCAATTATGAAAGAAGATAAAATACAAATGATAAAAGAAATAATTTATACACTATATTCATTATATAATACTGATTTTAAGTATATATTACCAAAAATAAATAGAGATGAATTAATTAATATTTATATTATCTCAAAAGAACATAATCCTAGTGATTTCTTGAACTATTATAAAATGGCTATAATCAACAAATATGCAAAAAATACGACATAAGAGGTGATTTTTAATGTTTGAAGATTATATGAATAATTTTAACAATATTATATCTTCATTTTTCTATATCGCATTTATATCAATACTTGTATTATTATTAGTATTATTAGTAATTTCACTATTATTACTTATACTAGGATGCCTTATAAAATCACAAACATTAAAATCAAAATTTCTAAAAACAGTACCATTTTTAATGATTGGTATTTTTTTTATACTTTTAATTCCTATTTTATATATACGATTTAAAGGTATGATTTAAAGTGTGTTCTATAAAAAAAGCCCTATCAATTTGTATAGGAGATGATGAAAATATGAGTTTAAGTAAAAAGAAAATTTTAAGTAAATTATCTGCAATAGGAACAACTATAACTTTATTTGCAATTAAAGCAAATATGGTCTTTGCTGCTGAAACAGGTGGAAGTGGAATTGGAACTGCTGAGGTACAAACAGCAACAGAAAATATAAAAAGAGTAATTACTTCTATTGCAATGCCTTTACGGTGGTGTTCTAATTTTTGCAAGTGTAGTAGTTGCAGCAATTAAAATGATAGCAAATTCAAATAACCCACAAAAAAGAAGTGAAAGTATAGGAAGTCTTGCATGGATTTGTGGAGGTGGTGTTATTTTAGGTGCATCACTTATTATAGCAGGAATTATTATAAATATTGCTACAAACAACAGTGGAAACTTACTTGGTAGTTAGGTGGTGATTTAGATATGAGAATATTTAAAGTACCGTTTGACTTGAAAAGAGAAGAAAAAATCTTTGGTGGATATTTAAGTTTAAGACAAGTAATTTATTTAATGCTATCTGCATCAAGTTTATCGGTTTTAGCAACCCCACTACCCATACCAATAAAAATAATTATTATTAGTGTAGTATCAATATTTTTTATTCTTTGTGCTTTTTTTAAAGTAAATGAACAATACTTTGATAAGTTATTTTTTTATGCTTTTAAATATGCCTTTCGTAAGAAAATCTATTTATATGAGAGGTGTGGCAAATGATAGTAATGATTATATTTTTAATTTTAAGTGTATTGTTTATAATTGGAACTGTTATCTATGTTAAAAGAAAAGATAAAAGAAATATTGCTACTTCTCCACTTCCTAATGCAGGAATAAAAGAGAAAAAAGTAGATAGAAAAAAGGATAAGAAAAAATTATCAAACATATTACAGATAAAAATAAAAGATAACATTATTTGTCTAGGAAATAGATATTCTATTGTTGCAAGTTTAGGCAGTATTGATTATAATATGCTATCTTTTAATGAGCAAGAAAGTGTTGAAGATGTGCTAATCCAAACTGCTCTTTCAATAGATTCTGCAATTCAATTTTTTTCTACAACTGAATATATAGATACTTCAAATGTAATTAAGAAAATTAAAAGTAATAGATTCGATAATGAACTCATTAAAGAATATCAACAAAATTTAGTTCAATATCTATATAATCTAATGGAAAGTAACAAAGTATCTATCATAAAAAATTATGTAATTATTTCTTATGATGGACTTTATAAAAACGCTATAAATGAATTAGATAGAAAATATCTTTTATTAAGAAATAATCTATTAAGGGCTAAAATTACTTGTAATATACTATCACAAAATGAATTATATAATTTAATTTATCGTGAATTAAACAAAAATTCCACTTTAAAAATAGATAACTTTTTACAAGGAGGTGAGAATTTATATGTTGGCAAAAAAAGAAAAAAAGAGAAAAAGACAAGAAAAAAAGGAAGAAAAAAACATATTCAAAAACATTCCTAATTTAACAGATGTTTTACTTCCTGAAGTATTAGAAGAAAAGAAAGATTATTTATATCTAGGATATGATAAATACACAAGAATATTTGTAATGACAATATTTCCAACGGACACGTGGATAGGTTGGCTAGATGAATTATTTGGAATTGGAAATATAACTATTTCTGTAAAAGTTGAACCAGTACCTAGTGGAAGTGTTATTACCCAATTAACAAAAAAATTAGTACAAGCACAAAGTGAGTACACAACATATTCTAAACAAGGTAATATATTGCATTTACCAGCATTAGAAAAAGAAATAATGGACTTGGAAGATTTAAGAATGTTGATACAGACTAATCAAAACAAATTATTTTTTGCAACTATTTTTATTACTTTAAATTCTGAAAATTTGACAGAATTAAATGAAAAGACAAAAATTTTAGAATCAGAACTAAGTAAGAAAAATGCAATGATAAGAACATTAAATTTTAGACAATTAGAGGCTTTTAAAACTGTTTTGCCATTAGGAGAATTACCTTTAAATAATTATGAAAGGAATATGGTCGCAGGTGGTATATCTACATTGTTTCCTATATCAAATCCTAATATTTCGCATAGTCAAGGTGCATTTTTAGGAAGAAATCTAACAACTAATGCTCCAGTATATTTCAATGGATTTATTGGACCTCCTGAACTACCTAACCCATCTGTTTTTATTTGTGGAATACCTGGAAGTCGGTAAAAGTGTTTCTATGAAAACTCTTACTGCAAGAACGATTTTAACATATAATTGTAATTCGTTTTATATAGATGTTGAAGGTGAATATTCTAAATTATGTCAAAGGTTAGGTGGAAAAGTTATAAAAATATCACAAGGTAAACCAAGTGGAATAAATCCATTCGAATTGGAACCTGACTTTAATGGTAAATATGAGTTTTTAAATATAAATGAAAAAGTATCTGATATTAGGGCATTACTTTCAACAATTACAAGGAATTATATGTTTAGAACATTAAATTCAAATGAAATGACGGAAATAGAAATCGTAGTAAATGAGATATATAAAGATAAAGGGATTACAGAAGATGTAAATTCATTATACCAAGAAAATGACGGAAAAATTGCAAATAATAAATATGTTGTAGGTAAAGTAAAAAAGAAAATGCCTACACTAACTGATTTTCAAAAGAGACTAGAAGAAAGAGATAAATGCCCTGAACTAGCAGAGTTATTAATTTTATTTCTAAAAGGTAATTCAATGGGATTTTTCGATTGTGAAAGTACCATTACAGCATCAACTGATATTATCTGTTTTGATTTAAGTGAAATAAAAGATGAGTTTACAAAATTATATTCCTCTGTTGTAGTTTTAAATTGGGCTTGGCAGAAATTTGTACTAAAAAATAAAGATAAGAACAAAATCATAAATTGTGATGAAGGTTGGTATTTTTTAAAATATAAAGAGGCTGCGAATTTTTTAGCAGATGTTGGTCGTAGAGGTAGAAAATACCACACAGCACTCTATATAGGAAGCCAATTTATTGATGAATTTATTCGGAAATGAACAAGGAAAAGCAATTATAAATATATGCCCTACTAAATTTATATTTAAACAAAATAGTGGTAATGTAGATGAAATAGTTGACTTTTTCCATTTAGCAGATGGTACAAAACAATTTCTGACAACTGCTGAACCAGGAGAATGTGTTATGAATATAAATAATAATGTTACTGCAATAAAATTTGAAGTTATGGAATATGAAAAACAGTTTGTATTTACTTAAAAAATATATGTGTTCTTAAAATAATTTATTGCCCTTTTAGTTAGGAGGGCTTAAATGAATAAAGTTTTAAAAAGTGTTGTAATGATTCTTGCAATTCTTTTTTTATTATCTCCTTTTTCTTTTGGAGCAGATGAAACAGACTTTAAAGAACAAATAAAATCAGAGGACGGCTCTTTGTTTGAAAAAATCATAGCCGAGTGCATACGGTGGAATTGCACAAACAATATTTGATTTTGCAACTTCTGATGAGATAAATGTTGGATTTAAAGATTATGATGAATTAATATTTAATAACAGACAAAGTAATGATAGTTTATCCCCATTTACTACTGAATTATGGAATAAAACAATGAACTGGTATAGGATATTTGCAATAATTTCCGGAATTCTTATTTTAATTGCAGTATTCATTTTAGCATACAAAATAATGAATGCTGGTATGAACAGTAGTAAAAGAAATGAAGCAAAGGACAACCTTATGAGAATATGCTTTGGTGGTATTGCAATAGCACTTGCCCCATTATTTATCAGGTTTTTACTATTCTTAAATAATAGTTTGGTAAATTTGCTTGTTACTGCCGCTAATAGTGGTACATTAGATGCTAAACTCGGTGAAAGTATGCTAACCTCAATAAAAACTGGAAATGCAATTACAACTGCACTGGTTATTGCAATGTTTATATATCTTTTTGTAAAATTAAATATTAAATTTATTATTAGACAATTTACAATCATCATATTTACTATATTTACACCAGTTGCTGCTGGATTATGGATTATAAATAGAAATGTAACTGCTGCTATGATATGGTCAGGTCAAATTATCATGAATATATTTATGCAGTTTATTTATTGTTTTTTATTTTTGATATATCTTGCATTTCTTCCAAGTGGTGGTGGTTGGGCAGTTTCACTAATTTGGGCTATGATGATACTTCCACTAGCAGATGCTTTGCAAAACTGTTTGCAAGATTTAACAAGTCGTATTGCTGGTGTTGATAATGAAATGATGACAAATAGAGGTTTAGGTATGGGTGCTGCTATTGGATATAGTTTAGGAACTATAAAAGAACAATTTTCTACCCCAAAATCTTCAAATAATCAAAATACTTCAAATGGTAGTAATTCATCAGGTAGTGGATTTAGTGGAATTGTAAGTAGGGCTAAAAATATAATAAATCCTACAAGTAATCTATCAGCAGAAAAAGACTATAATGGAAATATAAATCCTATAAGAAATGTAGTACCTAAAACAAAAGAAAATAACCAAATCACAGTACCTAAATCAGATAATAAAAGTATCTCAAATGAAAACAATAATTCTAAAAGAAATATAGCAGGAAATGTTATAAAAGCAGGAGCAAAAGCAACAAAAGGCTATCTTTCAATAGGTGCAAAGATGGCAGAAGGTAACTGGAATACAAATCAAAATAGGAACAACAATAAAGTTAAAAGTACAATGCAACATACAGAATACATAAGCAAAGTATCCAATAATCAAGAAGCACAAAAGAATTTGGGTGATGAAAATGGCTCTTAAAGATAAAGCAAAAGATATGACAAAAAAGAAAATTAAGAAATTAGTATTTAAGGTAATTAAGCCATTTTTACCATTTATAATAGTCATTGTAGGAATTGTTTTGGCAGTATGCACGGTTGTAGATTCATTATTTACTACTGAGGAAGATATGCAAGTAGCAGAGCAACTTGCTAATGATAACTACGAAGAACAATATGCACAATGGTTACAAGAAAAAGAAAATTCTCCCACAAGTATAATAAACGGTAATGGGCTAGTTCCCAAAGGTATGTTTACATGGCCAATCCCACGGTTATACAAAAGTTACTTCTGTATTTGGTATGAGAACTCATCCAATTACAGGCATGTATAAATTACATAGTGGTACAGATATAAGTGCACCAGTTCGGGGCAAACTTTGTGGCAATGGCAGAAGGGACAGTAATAAGAGCAAATTATAATAATGCTTATGGAAATATGGTTATGATTGACCACCGGAAATGGAATTGTAACTTTGTATGCCCATCGGCTCTGAAATATTAGTTACCGCAAATCAAATCGTAAAACAAGGACAAGCAGTATTAAAGGTTGGCTCAACAGGATATTCAACTGGACCACATGCACATTTTGAGGTTAGAATAAATGGTAATTTTGTAGATCCAATGACATATTTCGAAGGAGGTGATTAAAAAATGGTTCTTATTTTTACAGGAAAAGAACAATTAGATAAAGACCTGAATAAAAAAATTCCCAATAGTCGTGTTGTTTATTATCCTGATTATGTATTAGAAGAAAAGGAAGCAACAGCATTAATTATTACAGTTCAACCAAACAAGTTTAACTTTAAAGATTTTCTTTTTAAAGTAAGACAAAAAGATATACAAGTTATTCTTATTTTAGAAAATTCAAAAGTAAATGAGTTGAAAGATGCCTTAGTTTTAGGAATTTATGACATAGTTTTTGACACATTTACCTTAGATGATGTATGTAATAAATTAGAACATCCATCATCATTTTCTAAAATTTCACCCTATATAAGAGAAATATTAGAATTAGATAATATCTAGTTCTTTTTGTTTTGGGAAAGGAGGTAAAAAATTTGAGCAAAAAACTAAAAAAGTCCATTACAATATTTACTATCATTATATTAGTTATAATAGCAGTAGTTTCAACCTTTTTTATTGTAAAGTATTTTATAAATAAAAAAGAAATAGATACTACCACTGAATACTATACAGAAGATAAAATTCAAGATAGATTAACTAATGATGATGGAAATGTAACAAAAGAAGATTTGACATTAAAAATCAATGGAGAAACAGTTTTTGGAGTTATAAATATTCCAAAAATAAATTATGAAGGATTAGTATATGAAGGGACTAATATTGAAACATTAGATAAAGGCATTGGACATTTTGAAAATTCTCCATTCTTAGAAGGCAATGTCTGTTTAGCAGGACATAATTATACAGGTGTTTGGAAAAATTTATATACCTTACAAAATGGAGATAAAATAACTTATACAAGTTTTTTAGGTACAAAAGAATATGAAGTAAATAAAATAGTTCAAGTAAATGCTACTGATTGGACATTATTAGAAGATACAGATGATAATATTTTAACATTAGTAACTTGTGTTAAAAATGAGCCAAATTTAAGGCTTATCGTTCAGGCAATCGAATGTAAATAAAATTTTCTTTACTTGAGCATTGTCAAAACTATATAAAAGGTGTTACCCTTAAATATAACATATTAAATGAAAGGGTGATGTCTTATGAATAGAAAAAAGAAAATTTGTATAGGTATAATTATTTTTTTAACTTTTGTTATTTTGGGTAATCTGATAATATTCTTTACTAAAAAAGATATTAAAGTAGCAGAAAATCAAGAAAATCAATTACAAGAAGAAAATATTGCAACTGAAAATTCTATAAATAATGTAATAGATGAAAATACTATAACTCAAAATGAAGTAACTGAAAATAATACTATTACAGAATCACAAGATACTATGGCTGATAGTAATGTAAATAATACTAAAAAAGTTACAGTAGAAAGCACACCAAAAGTTGCTCAAAATAGTAAAAGTCAAGTAGCAGTTGTTCCTAAAAAGGAAACTGCAACTGAAACACAAGTTGCTGAAAAACAAGAAACACAAGAAAATAAACAAGAAAAAACAAAAGAAGAAAGTTCTTTACAAGTATCTCAAACAAATGTAGAAAAATATGTAAGAAATGATAGTATGATTAGTAGAATAAAACAAGTAATCCAAAATAATGAAACACAAGATATGAAAACATTTGGATATAATATAGTTATAGATTCTTCAATTAAAAATCAAACAAATCAATTTACATTCACAGAAAGCAGAGTAATAAATGCTATAAGATTAAAATTTGGTACAATAAGAATATATGCAGAAGATTATTATTATAACGGTCAACTAATCATGACGGAATGTTACATATTATAGGTAAAAGCACTTTTATAGGTGCTTTTTTAAATACTTAAATATAGTGTTTCCTTCTATACCCTTCAAATTTATTATAGGAGGAAATTTATATGATAAAGAAATGTGCAAAAAAAGGAATAGCAATTTTGCTATTAGTTTTAAGTTTATTCTCTGTATTTTCAAATGTATTTGCTGCAACCCCAATAAGTTCAGCCTTGATAAAAAATGGTGGAGACTGTGGATACCATTTGCAGTTTTGGGATAGTTCACAAAATGCTTGGTCTTATGTAAAAACAACATATGTATATTATGAGGAAGGTGGAAAACAGTATCCTGCTTATTGCCTACAATCAAACTTGCCAGGTGTAGGAACTGAACCAGAGTATAGTGTAAATGTAAATGATGTAATCAATGATGTTCGTATATGGAGAGTAGCAATCAATGGCTATCCATATCAAAGTCCTCAAAGTATGGGATTAGAAAATCAATATGATGCTTTTGTCGCTACTAAACAAGCAATTTATAGGGTTTTAGACGGTAGAGATGTAAATAGTTTTTATAATGGTGGAGATAGCAGAGGTCAAGCCATAAAAAATGCTATTATTAGATTAGTAGATATTGGTCGCAATGGTACACAAACACCTATGAATACTGATGTTACAACAAATAAAGTAGGCAATTTTGTTGAAGATGGTGATTATTACTCACAAGAATATTCTATAAATTCACCTGTTGAAACTTCACAATATACTATTACTGCAACTAATGGATTACCTGATGGTAGTCAAATTACAAATATGTCAAATAATGTTCAATCAACATTTAGTGGAAGTGAACATTTTAAGGTTAGAATACCTAAATCAAGTCTGTCTAATGATATAAATGCTACAATAGTATTACAAGCGAAATGTAGAGTTTATCCAGTTTTCTATCGGACAGACAACTGTTCCTGGAACTCAGGATTATTTACTTACTTTCGATCCGTTTGGAGATGTTGCTGGTCGTGCTGACCTAAATGTAAAAACAAATACAGGAAAAATAAAAATAATTAAAAATGATGAAGATACTAATGAGCCAATTCAAGGGGTTACATTCCAATTAACAAAAGATGATGGTACAGTTATAGCAAATGCTACTACTAACGAAAATGGTGAGGCTACATTCCCTAGCCTATATCAAGGAAATTATATTTTAAAAGAAATTGCTACAAATGATAATTATATATTGTCTGATGCTGAATTTGATGTAAATGTAGAGTTTGATAAAACAACTACAAAGACAATTACAAATGAACATAAAAAAGGAGATTTGACAGTATATAAGGTAGATAAAGACAATAACCGAATTAGCTTAGGTGGTGTTACTTTTGACTTATATAGTGAAGAATTTGGAAAAGTAATTGGAACTTATGTTACAGATGAAAATGGAGAAATCCATGTTAAAAATCTACGAACAGGTAATTACAAATGGATAGAAAAAGAAACAAATAAATGGTATAACTTGGCCGAAGATACAACAACAGAAGTTGTGTGGGATAAAGATACAGCAAATACTATCGAAAATGAATTAAAGAAAGGTCAAATTCGTGTTATAAAAGTAGATTTAGATAATAATGAGGTCAAATTGGAAGGTGTTGAATTTGAAGTATTAGATAAAGACGGCAATGTTTTAGAGAAAATAATCACTGATGAAAACGGTGAGGCACTAACAAAAAGATATCCTGTTAGAGATTTCTCTGAACTAACTTTAAGAGAAGTAAAAACACAAGAGAACTATGTATTAAATGAAGAACCACAAACAATAAAATTAGAAGAAAATCAAATCACAAATGTTCAATTTACTAATGAAAAAATTAAAGGATTTGTTGAAATTACAAAAGTAGACTCAAAAGATAAAGATAAAAAATTAGAAGGTGCTGAATTTGGTCTATATAATGAAAATGATGAGTTAATTGATACTTTAATCACAGATGAAAACGGAAAAGCAACAAGCGATGAATTAGTAAAAGGAAAATACTATCTAAAAGAACTAGATACAGGCTCTGTTTACTATTTATTAAATGAAAATACTTATGAATTTGAAATTGTAAACAATGGAGAAACTGTACCAGTAGAAATAGATAATGAGCCAACAGATATTACAGTAGATGTTGACAAAGAAGGTACAACAGAAATTAAACCAGGAGAAAAAGTTGATTATACATTTACTAATGTTGCAAATAATTCTAATGTATATTTAGATAATTTCAAATGGTATGACTATATTCCAACAGATTATATAAGACTTCAAACAATGACAACAGGTACATGGAATCAAGATTTAACTTATGATGTTTACTATAAAACAAACAAGTCAGAAGATTATGTATTATTTAAAGAAGATTTAAGTACACAAGAAAATTATGATTTAGATTTTACAACAATAGATTTAGCAGAAGATGAATATATCACAGAAACTTGTTTTGACTTTGGAAAAGTAGAAAAAGGATTTAGAGAAGTAACATCTCCAACAATGACTTGCATATCTTTTGATACTTTAAAAGATGGAGATACTTTTACAAATCATACAAAAACAGTAGGTATCTATTATGGTGTAACTGCTGAGGCTGACAGTAAATGGACAACAATTACACATATTCCTGAAAAACCTACTTGTGAAACATTACCTAAAACAGGAAAATAAAAAATATATAAATTCTTTATTATTTGCCCTTTAATACAATTTATAGGAGGATTTATTTATGGAATTTAAAATTACAGAAGTTAGAATTTTTAAAATTAAACAAAGAGGTGCATTATTAGGTTATGCAAATATAGTAATCAATGATTGCTTTATTATTAGAGGAATACGTATATTAGAAAACCAAAGAACTGGAAGGTTTGTTGCAATGCCTTCTCGTAGATTGCCAGGAGAAAAAAGAGCATATAAAGATTTATGCCATCCATTAAATCAAGAAGTAAGAACATTAATTACAAAAGAAATATTTAATGCTTATGATAAATTAGACGAAGAATAGTATTTTGTCCTTTATTTGCCCTTACTATATTAGAAAGGACTTTTTTTATGATTTTATCAGATAAATTATTTAAGGAATTATTAAGTTTAGAAAGTGATATAGAAAAAATTACAAAATCCAAAAGTGTAAATGATATTCAAATGGAAAATTTTTTGAGAAATTTAGAAAAAAGAAGATATAACATTTTAAGTGAAATAAAATTATACAATAATACAGTAGAATATAAGACAGATAAAATAAAAAATATTAGTTACGAATATAAGGCTGAGGTTATAGATAATACATTGAAAATATATATACCTGAACCAATGCCATCATATAGAAATTTAAAAACACATGCTTATAAAAATATATTACTAAATATAACAGAAGTAACTAAGCCATATCAAAATATGTTTAGTGAAAAAGTTTTTGTGTATATTAAAATATTTGACAATATCAAGGGTTGGGATATCGACAATAAATTTATAAAACCAATATTTGATTCTTTAATTGCAAATAAAATTATAAAAGATGACAATATTGATGAAATGTTTTATGCTGCAGGTGGTGCTTTTTCAAATGAACCACATACGGAAGTTTATATTACTAATATAAAAAATGCTGAAAATCTTTTTAAAAATGTATTAGATGAAAATGTCTTTTTTTCTGATTTTTAAATCTTGAAAATTAGGACATTTTTTTATTTTAGAAAACACTTATATTTCAATACTTCAAAGCATTTGAAATGACATTTTAAACTCGGCTGGATAGGTGTGTGAGAGCGTGAGCTATCACATTCCTAGCCAAAGTTCTGTATATGAAAATTATTTGTAAAGGTGGTGATTATTATTAAAAGTATTTTTCCAAAGAATGAAAATGAAATTGAATTAGTAAGATTTATTGGTCGCTTTCAATATCTATCAAATAAAGATGTAAAATATTTCTTTAATGATACCTATTATCCTAAAAGAATTGCTAAGTTAATTAGAAACAATATTTTAAGAAGATATAAAAAATATTTAGTTCTAGCAGAAAATGGACAATATTTTATGAAAATAATAGGACAGAAAGCATCACAATTAAGATATGACAAAAAATATACAGATAGGCTAAAATTTATAAGTCATTTAGCAGCATTATATAATAAAGACACTAAAATATCATTCACCCCATCTTTTGAGATTAAAGATAAGACAGCCTTTACAGAAAGTTCAAGAAAATTTATAGGAATTTTAAATATATTTGGTGTAAAATATTTAACTTATCATATATCGGAAGAACATACAGAAAAATATATAAGAGCAGTTATATTTGATCTTCAAAAAGAAACAAATTATAAAAATATTTTAATACTTGTAAACGATATAGATAGAATAAATTTAAAAGATTTTGCATTTGGTTTTAATTCTGTTATCATATCAAATGATACAGATGAGGAATTAGAAAAATTAAAATATATAAACCAAGTAAATTGGCCCCAAATAATACAAAAATTATATAAAAACACGGTTCATATATCAGAATATAATTCTTGTGATTATACAAATAACAAAGACAAATACATTAGCACATTTTATTTATTAGATGCTGAAAAAATAAATAGAATAAAAGTATTTTTACAAAGTAATGAAAGAAAACAAGCAGATATCGTTTGTAGTCAAGAAATAGTAAATTTATTAGGAAAAGAACTACCACTTGCAAATTATAAACTTATTAATATATCTGATTTCATAGAAAAAGATATAAAAGTTTATGGCTAAAAAGATTTTTCTTTATGTATCAATTTTTGTAATTTTTATTTTAAATATTATATTAGATATAAATATAAAAAATTATATAAATGTTTTAAATATATGCTTTGAGAAAAATATTGTTTTAACTAATTTTTATTATACCGTTATTTGCTCCATAATTGCCATTATTTCAATTTTAATTATATTATCAATAAAGTTAGTAGTCTTTTATAAAAAAGATGAAATAAAAGGAATTAAATTAAAATCAGAAGATGGAACATATCGGTACTGCTGATTGGCTAAATGATAATGAGATAGATGGAATTCTTGGAAGGAATAATGTACCGGGAATAATACTAGGAAAAAGAAACAATGACATTATAAAACTACCCTTTGACAGTTTCTTTAATAAAAACATTTCTGTTTTTGGAAGTAGTGGTAGTATGAAAACAATACGGTTTTCTTATTACCAACCTATTGGAACTATTAAAATATAAAAAATCAATTATTGTTACAGATGTTAAAGGAGAAATTTATCGAAAAACAAATACAATATTTAGAGAAAATAAATATGTAGTTAAAGTATTAAATTTAAAAGATTTAAAACACTCTGATAGATGGAATCCACTTGGCGAAAATACAGATATTACAGATATTCAAACAAGTTCAAATGTTATTATTGCAGGAACTTAAAAGAAAAGAGGAAAAGATGACTTTTGGCCACGTGCAGAGGAAAACTTACTTAAAGCATTTGAGTTCTATTTTTTAGAAAATAAGATAGAACAAAATACATTAACTGATATATACAAAATGATTGCAAGTGGTGATATTGAATCCTTAGATAATCTTTTTAGAAGTTTACCAAAAGATAGTCCTGCTCGTATGTCATATAATGTCTATGCAACTGGTAGTGATACTATTAAAGCATCTGTTTTAACAGGTTTAGGTACAAGACTTCAAGCCTTTCAAAATAAAGATTTACAAGAACTTACTAATGCAACTGATATTGACCTTGTACTTCCTGCTAAAAGACCTTGTATTTATTATGTAATAAGTTCTGATGTCGATTCTAGCAAAGATTTTATTGTATCACTCTTCTTTACATTTTTGTTTATAAAACTCGTAAAATATGCAGATTCAAAAGAAGATGGCAAATGTGAAAATGAGGTGTTTTTTTTCCTTGATGAATTTGCAAACATAGGTACAATACGGAAGTGAAGTAATAACCGAATTTAATAAGAAAATATCTACTGTTAGAAGTAGGTCAATAAATTTAATACCAATATTTCAAAATATAGGTCAAATAAAAAGCCGTTATCCTAATGATGTTTGGCAGGAAATAATTCGGTAATTGTGATTTAAGACTATGCTTACGGTGTAACAGATACTTTATCTGCAGAATATTTTAGTTCCTTGTTAGGTGTTGCAACAGCAGAAACTCAAAGTATAAAAAAAGATGCAGGAATAGAAGGAGATTTAGAGTTTGGTCAAAAAAATATATCTAGCCTAAAAAGGAATTTGTTAAATGCAGATGAAATATTAAGACTTCCCCATGATAAGTTGATTGTTAATATTCGTGGAAATAAGCCATTATTGTTAGATAAAATGATATATACAGAACATCCCCTATCTAAAAAATTAAAAGATGTTTCTGTTAGTAATTATAAGCCTAATTGGAATGATAATAAACAAGTAGAAACTAAATCTAAAATAGAAAAAGTACCTAAAAAAGATATTTCAAATGATGATGATTTTGAGGAAATTACATTTGACAATTTTTAATGGTATGATATAATTAGAAAAAATTGTGGAGATATGATATGAACAAGAAAAAAATGTTATTTATTATTTTAATTTGTATTTTATTGATATTTGTTGCAATAGTAGGAATACTATTTTTTATTAAAAGACCGCAAGAAAAAGAAGAAAACTCAAATAATTCTTCCGTTATTTATGATTCGGAAGGACATGAAATAAGCGATTTGTCTAAAAAAGACGATATTACAGAAACTGTTGAAAATACAGTGATTCAAGGAATAGTAGAATTACATCATAATGGATATATTTATACTTTCAATGGCCAACATTTTGGAGAGTTTGGATTTGAAATGGAGGAATATACTAGAGCAAATATTGCTGATAAAAAGCAAAAATGTATAGATTATATTACATTGCAAGAATATGATACTGATTATATAGAAGAAGGCGATTTACTAATTTGTTCAGGTACATTATATAAAAAAGGGTATAGTGGTGAAAACGATTTTGATACAAAAGATAATGCAATTATTGTTTTAAAATCAAATGATTATAATAATATGAAATTGGAAGTATTAAAAGGAAACAATATATATCCATCTACTATAACAATCGGAGAAAGTTATATAGAATCAGGATACGTATATCTAAAATATAGTTTAGAAGATGATACACATTCTGATATAAGCTATAATTTTCCTTTTGCAATAAAGGCATATATTACTGATAATACAAAAATAATAGGTAATTTAGAAGATGGAAAAAGTGTAAAAGTTCAGTACAAAAATTTAGAAGAGCAATTAAATGAACTAGAATTAGAGTCAATAGAAATAATTGAAAAATAATAATCAAAATAGAATAAAATTTACAAATAAGGAATGGAATTTATTATGAAAAAAAGAATTATTTTATTATTAATAATCATTATTTTACTAATAGTCGTAGGTATAATATTTTATTATTATAATCAAGAAAAGAATATGGATTATAAATTTGAAGATGATAAGTTATATATTACTTTAAATGCAAAAGATTGGATTGAAGTTCCAGGAGATTTTTCATATACGGCAGAACATCTAAAAGAAATAAATAATGGAAGATATAAAGAAGGTACATTCCAAATGGATAATAAAAAAATAGTTTTTTATTATGAATTTGATACTAATAATACAAATTATGAAGAACTTGGACTTAGCAATGAACTTATTATGGATTTAAAGGGACAATATGCTACTCATATAGTATATTCTGATGATAAAGGAAAAACATGGAATGATGTAGTCATAGGTGTAGGACCTTATTCAGATGGATTAGTAGAAATTCATTTTGAAAATAAAAATGAAGGAACTATTTCACAAAAAGGCAGAGATGGAACTACTATTTATTATTACGAAACTACTGATGGCGGAATGAATTGGAATTAAAATATTCGAGCATTTACCTTAAATGGTAGATGCTTTTTTAATACTATTTATTATATTACAAAAATGTGATATATTATTGTAAAATAATAAGTAAAGGAAATAGTATTTTGAAAATAGATGATAGAGAATTAGAAAAAATTTTTCTTGATATGAAACAAAATAAAATACAAGGAATTGAAGAATTATATAGCAAATACAAAAAAGTAGTTTATGGCATAGCCTTTACTATATCTAAAAATAAAGAAGATAGCGAAGATATTATGCAGATGATATTTGCTAAAATATATGAAATGGACAATTCCAAATTACCAACCAGTAACTATGCTTCATGGCTTTATTCAACTACGAAAAATGAAACAATTAATCTTTTAAAAAAGAAGAAAAATGATATTCCAATAGACAAAATATATGAAATATCAGATGATAATAATGAACTAAATAAAGTAATTGATAATATAGAATTTAACAAATTAATAAGCAAATTAACTGATAAAGAAAAAGAAATTATATCACTAAAAATATTATCTAATTTCTCATTTGAAGAAATAGCAAAATTACTAAAAGAGCCTGTTGGAACAGTAAAATGGAGATACTATAAAAGTATATATTCTCTAAAAGTAATTTTAGGAAACATGGCAATGTTTATAGTATCTTTTGGAATAGGACTAAAAACATTATTATCAAACAAAAAAAGTGAAAATATTACTGAACAAGAAAGTATAGAACAAAATACACAAGTGCAAGAAGATGTAACAGATTCCACTATATTAGATGAGAATACTTTTCAAGATAAATCAGAAAGTTATAATAGTGAAACTACACAAGAAGAAAGTATTAGACAAGACATAAATACAACAAATACAACTACCAACATAACACAAGATACGAATACCACAACACAAGAAAATACCATTTACGAAGAACAACCAAGCAATAATTATAATCAATATATAGGATATAGTTTTTTAGGTATATCAATTATATTTTTAGTAATATCTTTATATTTTTTCATAAAATACCAACTAAAACACCTAAAAAAATTGTCTAAATAATAGAAAGGTAAAAGGTGGTATGAATGAAAAAGAAAATTTTTATTATTATAGGAATAGTAATTGTTTTATTATTAGTGATATATGGAATTATATTTTTTGTTGATTATAGTAATGTTTCAAATGGTAAATTGCCTGTCTTTGCGACAAAGTCTGATACAGAAAATTATCATGGACTAGGTTATAATGTAAATGTAAAATATTATAAAGATACCAATAATATTGAAAAAATAGATATGTCTGCCTTTGGAAAAACAATAGCCAGAGCAATTTTTAATTATGATGAAGTTAATAATGATACTAATAATGATATTATAATTATTGAAGATGGGAAAATACAAAATGAAAATTTATTAGATACATTTCTAAAAAACGCAGATAACAAAGAGCCTTCAACTTTGCAAGTAAATAATATTTCAAATGGAAATACAGAAACAATTACATTAGAATATGTACCAGGTGAGAATGATATAAAAAATGATACTTCATCAGAAAATATAACAGTAAATTCTATTGCTCCTGATAGAAATTGGACTTCCGAAGATTACCAAAAATATTATGGATATTATAAGATGACTAAAAATGATAAAGAAGAAAAATTTGATATTTACCGTTGGGGAATAAAAAGGCAAACAACTGAAAATACAGTACAAGTTATATTTAATACGGATTATTTTAAATTTGATTTACTTGAAATACCAGTGATATTTGAATACAATTTAGATAGTTCTTTATATGAAAAAACATATGATTTAACATATCATGGAAGAAAAGATATGGGAATAAAACAAATTGCCAAAACAAATCAATATGACAATATAGATTATGGACTATATACCATAGCAGGAGATGTAACAGTTACCGTAGAACAAGATATGGTATATTCATTAGAAGATGCATTAAATCAGAAAATAATAAGTGTTCAAAGTATTTTAGATCAAGCAAAAGAAGATGAAAAATATGGTATTTGTGAAACCGCATCATATAACGATGGTGGAAGTATTGAATATAGATATCATGATTATACAATATTAAAACTCAATAAATTAGATGGAAATAAAGATTTAATAATAGGATATCCATACTACGATAATTCTCAAAATTATATTATCAATAATGAGCAGATACAAAACAAAAGTTACAAAGATACAGATGAAAAAGAACTTCAAGACAAATATTCAAAAATATCTTTATCTATAAAAAAAGATACGATAACTAAAACAGGTGCAACAATTATAATATCAGACATAAGTGAGCAAGAAAATACTTATGGAGAATGGTTTAGAATAGATAAAAAAACAAATGGATTTTGGGAAGAATTAAAACCTATTGATGATAATTATGTATTTACTGATATAGCATATAAAATAGGAGAAAATCATCAGTTAGAAATGAATACAGATTGGTCTAAACTATATGGAGAACTTGAACCAGGAGAATATAGAATAGTAAAAGAACTCTATGATAATGGTGATATATATTTAGCAGTTGAATTTACGATTGAGTAATATAAATATTGAGCATTTACCTTAAATGGTAGGTGCTTTTTTAGTTAGGTGGTGAAATGTTGGAAAATCTATATATAAAAGAAATTTTAAGAAGTAAAGAAGAAAAAAGAATCCTTACTGGAATAATCACAGGAATAGAAGATGAATATTACAAACTAAAAAATAAATATATTCCATGTGCTATTTTGTGGTACGGAGATGTAAAAGTTCTAATACCTATAACACATTTAAGAGTAGACAAACAAAATAAATCTATAATTCGTGGAATGATAGGAGCAGAAATTGACTTTATAATACTAGAATATGATGAGGTTGCAAATATAGCAATAGGCAGTAGAAAAGATGCAATGGAACTACGCTCACAAATAGAATTACCAAATTTAAAGGTCAATGATACAATAAAAGTTCGTATAGTTGGAATTGGTGTAAAGCACATTGTGGTTGATATGTATGGTAAAGAAGTTATTATAAAAGCCTCAGAATTAAAACACACATATATTGTTAATTGTAAAGATGTATATAAAGTTGGAGAATATTTAAAAGTTAAAATTAAAAAAATAGATTTACAAAATAATATATATGAATTATCAGCAAAGGAATTTGAGGAAAACCCATTTGATAATATTAGAAAATATATCACTATAAATGGTGAATATATAGGTACAGTAATTGCATTTCCTAAAAACAACTCTGGTATCATAGTACAATTAGACAACCTACAAGTAACTGTTTTAACAAGAGTTCCTGCAAGATTTAATAGTTTTCCACATTTTGCTGATAAAGTGTTGATAAAAGTAACTGAAATAAAGGAAAATAAGAAATATATTTATGGGTATTTAATGAGAATAATTTAAAATTCCTTTGATGTTCGCTTGTTTTTTGTTGTAAATTATTGTAATATAATAGCAACCTTTCGCTTGAAAAGGCCAGTCTTTTTCTAAAAGGCGGAAAGGGGGCTAGTGTCTTGAATCTTAGCGATGTGATTCTTCATTTAGTTGATATGGTTATTGCTGAAAAAGAAAAAAACTTTATGTTACAACAAAATCAGAAACAACCTCAACAAATGCAAGATGAAAAGACAAACAAAGACTAATGTGAGCAATACATAATAGTCGGCAGAGTAGGAGTTGCGCCTGCTCTGTTTTTTTGCATAAAAAAAAGTATGTGCAGTTGCGATACACATACGACTATGCTTGAATCTTAGCGACTTTCAAACACATTTATTTTGTACTTAAATAATAACACATAATTTAAAATTTGTCAAATTCAATTTTAAAATCCACGTTATTAGTACCTTTCATAGATATTATATGCTAAATTTCAAAAAAATCAATACTTTTAAAATTTTTTAGGAGGTTTTTATTATGTTAGAAGATGAAAAAAGAAAAATAATAAATTTTGTTCAAGATTTTGGTTGTTGTACTTTAAAGCAATTACAAATACTATATAATAAGCCAAATGATAATTTTAAGGATATTTTACAAGGAAATTTTGTGAATAGAAAAGGTGATATTTTTGTATATCATAAAGCAAATATTGATATGAAAATGATATATGCTTTGGACGTTTTATGTAGGTATAAAAAAAGATTAAAAGAATATTATAAGAGATATGATCCAGTTTATATAACATTTCTAACAAAGGACAATATACTGTATAATATAATAGTTACTAATAAAAAAGATGAGCAAGGAGTATTAAAACTATTGAAAAACAATGCTCCTACCATTCCTGAAGCAGACAAATTTATTTTATTGTTTGAAGATGAAACTTGTTTTGATAATATTATTTGTTCCACACCTTTTGTATACTGCATTTATCCAAGTTTAAAAATAATACAAAAAAAGAAAAAATGTTGATTTTTCAATGCTTTAATGATATTATAATTAAAAATAATATGATTTCATATATTTATATTATTTTTGTTTACTAAATTTAAGCAGGTACAAAAAAGTATCTGCTTTAACTTTTATCTTTCATAAGTTTTTCAAATTGTGTTTTAAAATCATTTTTTGTAGCACATTCCTTTTTTAATTTTTTTAGTGTATTTTTTATATTTTCGAACTCTTGCAAAGTTATCTTATTTCTTTTATATTGTCTGTAAAATAGATTATATTTTGAATTATAATATTGTTTTTTCTCTTGTTTATCAATATCTATTTCTTTTTCATAAAATTTTTCCATCATATATATTGATATTGCTCCATCATTTAAAAGTCTATCAATATATTGATGGAGAGAAAGACTAGAACATTGTGTTTTATGTATTTTACCATTATTAAGATATAAAATATTATATATTTTAGGTGTCATAAATAATCTTCCTTTCAATATCTATTTTTTTAATAATCTTTTTAAAACCGGTTTTACATTTTCTTTTGTAACAGGTTTAACAATATAATCATCAAATCCGTATTTTATTAACAAAATAATCTCTTCTATTTTCTGTAAGAGTATGTATAACAACAGGTATATTAAATCCTTCTATTTGTTTTAATTCTTCTAAACATTCTTGACCTGTACCATTTCTATAAATATTATTAGTAAAAATAATATCGTATTTTTCGCCATCTTTAACTCTTTTTACTACTTCTTTACCACTTAAAGCAACAGTAACATCAAAACCTAAACTTTCTAATACCATTTTTGTATTGTTGTATGAATATTTATAATAATCACCAATTAGAGCCTTTTTACCAGCATATATTGGTTCTTTTTCTAATTCTATTTTAGGTTCAGGTATTAAATCATCTAAAAGACTTTTATTTACCTCAATAATTTCTCTTAAATTTTTGCATTCTTCCATATAGTAATTACACTGGCCTATTGCAAGTGAAATTTGTTTATTTCTATCTAAAATGTCATTATCATATTTTTTATTTTGTTTGAGTATAAAAACTACTAAAATTGCAATAATAAAGAGTAATACATAAATCAAATAATACATCACTACCACCTCCAATCTAATAAAGTAAAATGCTTACTATAAGTCTATATTCATCTTATAACTTCCGTTATTGTGGTATGTTATAAAACTTTCAAACATAATACAATAGTATAAAGTTATGGTCAAGGGGGTGGCAAAAATTTCAACAAAAGCAAGACAAATATTAGCAAATAATATTGTGTATTATAGAGTCAAAAATAATTGGTCACAAGAATATTTTGCTGAATTATTAGGGACAAGCCCTGGATATGTTTCTGAAATGGAAAATGCTAAAAGAAACATATCAATAGATTATATTGACCATCTTGCTAATATTTTTAAAATTGAGCCACACGAACTACTATCAAATAGTTTGACCGTGAGTAAAAGGCGAATACCTAAACGTAAGAGATAACTGGTACTTATCTCTTATTTTCTTATAGTAAGCAAATAAAGTATATCATACATTTAATATTTTGAACATATAAACGGGTGTAAATAAACAACTGTTAAATGTTCCGTACCTTTGTTAGTATGGTATAGGGTGAGTAAAATGTTGGAAGATAATAGCATTTTCTTATATAAAGATTATGGAAAAATCGTTTTTGATTTAAAAACTGTAATGGATAAAAAGAAAATAACAATCAGTAAAATAGTCAAAATAACTGGTTTGCATCATAAAGTAGTTAGAAGATATTATGAAGGTACTGTTGAAAGATATGATAAAGAGGTTTTGTCTAAATTTTGTTTTGTTCTTGGGTGTGATCTAAAAGATATTATGCACTATGAGAGGCCAAAAAAATAAGAGGACAAGCCTCTTTTTCAAATTGTAATTTATACAAAAAGTTTATTAAATATGTTCTTTATAAATACATCATCATTCATTTTATTCTCTAAAT
>CALXAB010000005.1 GCA_944386175.1 uncultured Clostridia bacterium | reverse complement strand
ATTAAATTAAAGTGTGCCAAAATAGCCTGTCCCCATTGGCAATTGTCAAAATAACACGTCCCCTTTGGCACTAATTTTAGGGATTGAAGGAACGTCCCCTTTATAAAGGAGGAAGAAATGAAAACAGCAGTAACATATGAATTATTACACGAATGTAAACAAACAGGAGCAAGAAGAGGAGTAATACACACACCACATGGAGATATACAAACACCAGTATTTATGCCAGTTGGAACACAAGCTACTGTAAAATCAATGACACCTGAAGAATTAAAAGAAATGGTGGGAGCACAAATTATACTATCAAATACATATCATCTATATTTAAGACCAGGTAATAAAATTGTAAAAGAAGCAGGGGGGTTGCACAATTTTATGAGATGGGATAGACCAATACTTACAGATAGTGGAGGATTTCAAGTATTTAGCCTAGGAGATTTAAGAACTATACATGAAGAAGGTGTTGAATTTAAATCACACCTAGACGGAAGTAAGCATTTCTTTTCTCCAGAGTCAGTCATGGAAATAGAAGAAGATTTAGGTGCAGATATAATAATGGCTTTTGATGAGTGTTGTCCATATCCATCTACATATGAATACACAAAAAAATCTATGGAAAGAACTACAAGATGGGCTAAAAGATGTAAAGAGGCACATAAAACTGTAGAAAAACAAGCTTTGTTTGGAATTATACAGGGAGGATTTTATAAAGATTTAAGAAAGCAAAGTACAGAAGAGTTAATAGAATTAGATTTACCAGGATATGCAATAGGAGGAATAAGTGTAGGAGAACCTAAAGAAGAATTTTTAGATATTTTAAGATATACAACACCACTTATGCCAAAAGATAAGCCAAGATATTTGATGGGAGTAGGTACGCCAGATTATTTAATAGAAGCAGCAATTGCAGGAATAGATATGTGTGATTGCGTATTACCTACAAGAATTGCAAGGAATGGAACAGCAATGACATGGAACGGAAAAGTTGTAGTAAGAAATGCAACTTATGAGAGAGATTTTACACCATTAGATTCTGAATGTGATTGCTATACATGCAAAAATTATACAAGAGCATATATAAGGCATTTAATAAAGGCAAATGAAATATTAGGTGTAAGATTATTATCAATTCATAATCTTAGGTTCTTGACTAATTTAATGGAAAAGGTTAAAATAGAAATAGAGAGAGATAATTTAGGAACATTCAAAGAAGAATTTTACAAGAAATATGGATATATTAATTAGAAAAGGTGGTATATACATGAATTTAATCGAAGAAAGTTTCCAAAATAAGGAACAAAAGAAAAAAAGTAGAGCTAAATTAATAATATTAATATCTATAGGAATAACACTATTAATTATAATAGGGATAAGTATATATTTAGCATATATACAATCGACAATGTTGAGATTAACACTAGATGGAGTATCAAATAATAAACTAAAAGACCTATTAGTAATAGAAGAAAATGGAACAATATATATGCCTATAAGACAAGTAGCAGAATATTTTGGATATGATAGCTTTGGTGGAGAATATAGTGCAAAATCAGAATCAACAAATAAATGTTATGTTCAATCAGAATATGAAGTTGCAAATTTTTCTTTAGGTTCAAACAAAATATATAAACTTGACTTATCAAGTGAAAATGAGAATTACGAATATGTATATATAAAACAGCCAATAAAAGCAATAGGAGGACAATTATATGCAACAGAAGAAGGAATAGAACAAGCATTTAATGTAAGTATAGATTACAATAAAGATACAAACAGAATAACAATATATACATTACCATACTTAATAAATGGATATAGTTCATATGTATTAGATTATGGATATACACAAATAAGTGAATTATTAGTAAACCAAAAAGCAGTATTAAATAATATGTTAGTAGTATTAAAAGAAGATACAGATGAGCAATATGGTGTTATAGATACAGAGGGAAATACTGTTTTAGAACCAAAATATGATAATATTACATATATACCAGAAACAGGAGACTTTTTAGTAGAAAGTAATGGAAAAGTAGGAATAATATCTAAATCTAAAGAAACAAAAGTACAAATTATATATGATAGTATAGAATTAATGGATAAAGATACAGGGTTATATGTAGTAGAAAAAGAAGGTAAATATGGTGTAATAGATATCAGAGGAAATATAAAAATTTATATTGAAAATGACCAAATAGGTATAGATTTAACAAAGTTCAAAGAAAATGATATAAAAAATAAATATTTATTAATTGATAACTTAATACCAGTAAAAAAAGGAGAACTATGGGGATTATATAATAAAAATGGTAATAAGGTTGTAGATTTTGAATACAATAGTTTTGGATATATTGCATCAAATAATAAAAATGCCACAAACTTATTAATAATACCAAATTACAATGTATTAGTAGCATGTAAAGATTCTAAATACACATTAATAAATTCATCAGGAGAAAAATTATTTGAACCAAGAGCAGATGATATTTATATGACAATAAGTGGAGGAGCAAAACATTATTATATAGCTGTAAATGACAGAACATGGGATGCAGAAGAATTTTTAGACCAAATAGGAGTAAAACCGATAACTAATACAAACTCTAATACAACTAATACAACTGGAAATGAAGAAAATAATACAAATTCAAATAATTCATCAGATCAAACTAAAAATCAAAATGTAGTAGAAAATAATCAAGAAAATGATATACAAAATAATCAAGAAGGCGATACACAGAATGATCAAGGAGATGAAACACAAAATAACGAAGAAAATGATGGTAATGGAGAAGAGAACCAATAAAGAATATAGAAGTATATAAAAAGTAAATAAAAAATATCAGGAGATTGTCAAACTAATGGCAATCTCTATTTATGTTATAAGAAACAATATGAAACTTTAAGTTACTTAGGCTCAAAGTAAAAATAAACAATTTTTATTTTCAAAAGAAATTAAAGATCATTTATATAACATTAATACATTTATATAAACTTTATTATAAGTTGACAAAAAACAAAAAAATAAGTATTATAATGATATTAGGAGGGAGAAAATTTGAAAGAAACAGTAGATATTTTACTAGCAACATATAATACAAACCCAATATATTTAAAAGAACAAATAGAAAGCATATTAAACCAGACATATAAAGAAATAAAATTAATAATAAGTGATGACTATTCAGAAACATCAAAGGAAATAAAAGAAATACTAGATAAATATAAGGAAAAAGATAAAAGAATAACAGTATATTATCAAGAAAAAAACATAGGATATATAAAAAATTTTGAATTTTTATTACAAAAATCAAACTCAAATTATATTATGTTTTCAGACCATGACGATATTTGGTATGAAAATAAGGTAGAAGAAAGTGTAAAAATACTAAAAGAAAAACAAGTAGATTTAGTATATTGTAATGCGAAACAGATAGATGAAAATGGTAAAATAATCCATGAAAGCTATTTTAAATACAAAAATATGCCACTTATAGAAAGAAAAAGCAATTTAGCAATATCACGCTGTATAGGAATAGGATGTTCACAAATATTTACAAAAGAAGTTAGAGAAAAAATAATTCCATTCAAAGAAAATGTAATGGCACATGATTGGTTAGCGGCATTTATTGCAAATGAAAATAAAGGAATAGCATATATAGAAGAAACTTTATTAGAATATAGATTACACAATACAAATGTATTCGGAGGAAGAAGTTTAGCTCAAAATTTAGCTAAATGGAAAAAAGAAAATGGAAAAAGTTATAATTCTTATTTAAAATATAGAAAAGAAAAAGTTATAGATATGGCATATTTAGATGGTGCTAAAATGTGTTATTCTTATAGTGAAAATGAAAAAAATAAAAAATTTTTAGAAAATTTGATAAAATATTATGAAAAACTAGAACAATGTAATTTTATAAATTTTCATTTTATTAAATATTTTAGGTTTTTAGCAGGAAAAAATTTATTTAAGAAAATGGTAAAAGAATTTGTTATTTTTCATTTGCCTATTATTGGATATATAACTTTTAAAATGTAGAAAATTGTGGTTTTAATGATAAAGGTTAGTAAGATATTTACTATTATATTGTTATATGATATAATTAGTACAGAATTTTTTCATATTAATTAGTTTTAAATTTTATATAAGATATGTTATGACAGGGATAATAGTTAGTATGCTTATATGTTTAAAATAATAAAATAAAGGAGGATAAAAAAATGTTTTTTAAAAAATTTCAAATGGTTATAATGCTAGCAATAACAGTAATTGTTATGATTTCATTATTTACCTTTTCAATAGCAAGTGATGAGCAAAATACACAAAGTGATAGTATTCTAAAAATGCAATATGAGTATAACCAGACAGAAAATGTAGCAATTGCAAAAATAATATCTAATACAGAATTAAAAGATACAAAACCAAGTTGGACATTAAGCCCAGATAAAAAAAATTACACCAAAAGATTTACAGGCAATATGGACTATGAAACCCAAGTGGAAGATATAAATGGGAAAATTTATACTGTAAATATAGTGATAACACAAATACAACCATTAGAAATAAAAGTAAGCTATGAATATAATGCAGAAGAAAATATAGTAACAGCTAAAATGGTATCAAATATAGAATTAAAAGATACAAAACCAAGTTGGACATTAAGCCCAGATAAAAAAACATATACAAAAAAATTCACAGGAAACATGAATTATGAAACAGCAGTAGAAGATGTAAATGGAACAATTTATAATGTAAAAGTAGTAGTAACACAGATACAACCATTAGAAATAAAAGTAAACTATCAATATAATGAAGTAGAAAATACAGTAATAGCTACAATGGTGTCAAACATAGAATTAAAAGATACAAAGCCAAGTTGGACATTAAGTGCAGATGGGAAAACATATACAAAAAGATTTACAGGAAACATGAATTATGAAACATCAGTAGAAGATGTAAATGGAACAATTTATAATGTTAAAATAGTAATAACACAAATACAACCATTGCAAATACAAGTTACATATGAATATAATGCACAGGAAAATACAGTAATAGCTACAATTGCGTCAAACATAGAATTAAAAAATACAAAACCAAGTTGGACATTGAGCGAAGATAAAAAGACATATACGAAAATATTCTCAGAAAATATGGACTATTCAACACAAATAGAGGATGTAAATGGAGAAAAGAGAGATGTTCAAATAAAAGTAACAGATGTTATAATAGCTAAATTAAAAGCAGAGTATGAATATGACAATGTTAAAAATATGGTTACAGTAAGAGTAATATCTGATATAGAATTAAAAGATACAAAACCAAGTTGGACTCTAAGTGAAGATAAGTTAGTATATACGAAAGTGCTTGGTAATAATGAACATTATAGTACAACATTTGTAGATTGCTATAATCATAATATAAGTATAGAAATAAATGTAAACCAAATAGATAAAACACCACCACAAATAACTTTAAAGTATAAATATAATCAAGAAGATACAGTTACTATAACAATGGAATCAAACGAAAAATTAGGAAATACAAAACCAAGTTGGACTTTAAGTGAAGATCAAATGTCATATTCTAGAACATTTTCAACAGACCAAGATTATACAACACCTGTTCAAGATATCTATGGAAATGTCACAAATGTACATGTAAAATTAAAAAAGAAAAGAAATGTTTACCCACAATCAGATGGCTCAACAATTACAGTAAACTATATGTATACTTCATATGAAAATGTAATAGTTCAAATTACATCAAGTATACAATTACAAGATACAAAACCATCATGGACATTAAGCGAAGATAAATACTCACTTACAAAGACATTTACAGAAGACATTGAGTATACAACACCAGTAGTAGACATTTATGGAAGACAAAAAAATGTATACATATCAATAGATTATTTCTTCAAAATTATTTATGAAACTGGAGTATATGGGAATAGTGGAGCAGCAATTAGAGGTGTGCCAGGAGGATCAACATTACAATATTTAAGATTTGGAAATGGAAATAATGTACTTTTTGCTACATTTTGTGTTCATGGATTTGAAGATTCATGGCCTCAAGATGGAACAGTGTTAGTTAGTATAGCAGATGATTTTTATAATAGATTAGTAAATGATCAAGATGAGGATTTAGCTAAAAAATGGACAATTTATATTTTAAGAGAAGTAAATCCTGATGGAAGATCAATGGGAACTACAAACAACGGACCAGGTAGAACAACTTTATATAGTAGTATAGGAAGAGGTATGGACATAAATAGATGTTGGCAAACAGGAAGTAGTTATGTAAGATATACAGATAATAGAAATTATAATGGTACAGCAGGATTTCAAGCATATGAGTCAGCATATTTAAGAGATTTTCTACTTAGTCATAAAGCTACAAATGGACAGACAGTTTTAGTTGATTTACATGGATGGGAAAACCAATTAATAGGAAATTCACAAGTTTGTAATTATTATAAACAAGCCTTTCCAAGCTGCTCAACTAGAAACTATGAAAATTATGGAACACAATATTTAGTTTCATGGGCTAGACAAAACTTAGGAGCAAAAGCAGCATTAGTCGAATTACCATATGCTAGTGACTGGGTACAAGTAAATAATATGGGACTTTCAAATAACTATATAAATGCAACATTAAATATGTTAAGAGGAATTTAAAAATGAAGAAAAATAAAAAGAAAATATTAATTATATTAATAATGATTTTGGTTATATTGTTATGTGTTGGAATTTTGATTTTTTACAAATCGAAACAAAACAATAATGCAAACAATAATACATCAAATGACATTAGCCCAAATGTTATACAAGATTATTTAAATACTAAAAACAATTCTGTAATGTATAAAAATGAAGCGTCATTAGAAGATTTAAAAAAAGAATATAAAATTACAGGAGATGATGATTTATATTTTGTAGAAACAGAAAGTGATGGAAGAAAAGTAATCAATGTAAAACCAAGTATTAATTATAAAGTTGCATTTAGTGGAATGATTAATGGAAAAAGTCCTAATATACAAGAAATTGATAAAACTTATGAAACACAAGCACCAACTGAAAATGGAATATGGATAAATACAAATGATAGAGAAAAAATAGTAAATTATTTAAATAGCAATAATAAATTAAATGCAAAGTATGAAGTGAATCAAGAAGGCTATTTAAAAGCGACACAGACAGATAAATTATCAAAAGAAGATGAAGTGATTAAAAAAATAATAGATGGAAATAAACAATATATATTAAGTATCTCAAGTAAATACTATATGGTAGATGTGGTTAATGGAAAGATTGTAGAAAATAGATATAATGATTTAGAAGAATATCAAACATATGAATATATTCAGTATGAAAACAAAATAATTATATTTATAAGTGAGAATTTAGAAAACAAATTAACAAGTGATGAAATTTTTGATAGCATAATAGAATTAGTAAATCAGTTATAAAAATATGAGTATCCTAATTTAAGCGAGAATAAAAAGTTATATACTTTTTGAAGAAGTTTATCTTAGATACTCTTTTTGATGTTATAGAAAAATCTTTGATTTTCTTATAACATCAATCAATGTACACAATTTTATTTTGTAAAATTATATATTTCTTATATATATAAGTTGGATATAAAATATTATGATAAATTAGTCATATAATTTTATAGTTTATTTAGTATATTAATTGACAAAAAGGTGATTTAAAGATAGAATATACTATATAAAAAATGAAGTAAAAACAGGAGAGGAAAAAGAACTTATGGAATTTATAAAATCAATATATAAAAATAGAAAATTAGTATGGCAATTAGGTAAAAATGATTTTAAAAATAGATTTGCAAGTACAAGCTTAGGAAGTATATGGGGATTTTTTCAACCATTTGTATTTATGATTACATATGTAATAGTGTTTCAATATATATTAAAAACAGGAAGTGCAGGAAATGATCCATATGTTGTATGGTTTTTACCAGGAATGGCTATGTGGCAATGTATTAATGAAACAGTTTTAAATGCAAGTGGATCAATAATAACTTATAGCTATTTAGTAAAAAAAGTAGTATTTCCAGTAGATGTAATACCAATTATATCAATAATAGCAAGTAGTTTTGTAGCATTATTTTTATTTATTGTGGCAATTGTAGTTGCTTGTATATTTAATTATATTCCAAACTTTTTACAAGTGATTTATATTATTATTGCAGCATATTGCTTCTTAATAGCATTTACAAGATTTACATCAGCAATTACAACATTAGTACCTGATTTTGCACAACTATTAGGAATCATGATGCAATTATTTTTCTGGTTTACACCAGTTGTTTGGAATTTATCAATGCTTTCTAATCATCCTACAATATTAGCAATTATGAAATGTATGCCATTTAATTATTTAGTATCTGGATTTAGAGATTCATTTATTTCAAGTAATATCGTTACAGAACAAAATGGTATATATACTATTGTATTTTGGGTAATTACAATAATTATGTTTGTATGGGGAAATTATATATTTAATAAAAATAAAAAAGATTTTGCAGATGTATTATAAAGGATAGGAAAATGAAAATGGAAGAAAAAATAGATATATTATTGGCAACTTATAATGGAGAAAAATACCTAAAAAGTCAAATAGATAGCATACTAAATCAAACATATAAAAATATAAGATTAATAATATCTGATGACTGCTCAAAAGACAGCACTAGAGAGATTTTAAAAGAATATGAGCAAAAAGATAAAAGAATTAAAGTATTTTATCAGGAAAAAAATTTAGGATATATTAAAAATTTTGAATTTTTATTAAAACAAGTAGAAAATGATATATATATGCTATCTGATCAAGATGATGTATGGCTTCCTGAAAAAGTAGAAAAATATCATGAAGTATTAAAACAACAAAATGCTGATTTAGTATTTGGTGACTTAGAAGTAGTAGATAAAGATTTAAATACTATATATCCATCTTTTAATGATTTTATGTTATTAACTAGGAAAATAAAGAAATACATTGATAGTTATAAATTAAACTATTTATATAATTGTGTAACAGGATGTACAATAATGTCTAAAAAAGAATGGATTAATACTTTATTACCATTTCCTTCAAAAACTAAATATGTTGCACATGATCATTGGATAAGCCTTATAATATCATTAAATGGAAAACTAGCATATATACCAGAAAAATATATAAAATATAGACAACATTCAAATAATGAAATAGGAACAAACAAAATATCTCATAGTTTTACTAAATTAGAACAAGTAAGAAAACTATTTATTGAAGTAAAATTAGCAGTTTTTGGAACTTATGTAGAAAACAACAAAAAATTTCCTGAAGAATTACAAAAATTAAATATAAAAGCATATGATTATTTCAAAATGATAGAAAAAAAGAAAAATTTTAATTTTAAAAATTGGGGAGTATTCCATACATTATATAAAACAGAAACATTTATATATTATATAGAAAATTTTCTAATTATGAATATGCCATTTATAGGAAGAGGATTATTTAATATTAGATATTATATATTAAAATTATTAGGAAAAAGGAAATAGGCAAGGAGGAAATAGCAGAGTGGAAAAACAAAATAAAAAAAATGACAAAAATATATCATCAGAAGAGTCAATTATAAAAATAGAGCATCTATGCAAAAATTATAAAATGTTTAACAAAAAACAAGATAGATTAATAGAAACTTTAATACCAGCTATAAAAAGACATGATGTATTTAAAGCGTTAGATGATTTTTCACTTGAATTAAAAAAAGGTGAGGTATTAGGAATTTTAGGAAAAAATGGTGCAGGAAAATCAACCTTATTAAAAATAATCACTGGAGTAGTAACACCAACTAGTGGAACAATGGAAATTAAAGGTAAAATAAGTTCATTACTAGAATTAGGTGCTGCTTTTAATATGGATTTAACAGGTATTGAAAACATATATCAACATGGACAAGTTATGGGGCTATCAAAAGAAGAAATAGAACAAAAAAAGCCAGAAATAATAGCATTTGCCGATATTGGAGAACATATTTATCAACCTGTAAGAACTTACTCATCAGGAATGTTTGCACGTTTAGCTTTTGCATGTGCAATCAATGTAGATCCAGATATTTTAATTGTAGATGAAGTATTATCAGTAGGAGACATGGCTTTTCAATTGAAATGTTTTAAAAAATTTGAACAATTAAAAAAAGATGGAAAAACAATTATATTTGTTACTCATAGCATAAATGATATTTTAAATAATTGTAGTAGAACAATTATTATGAATGAAGGAAAGAAAATATTTGATGGTGGAGTAAAAGAAGGAGTAGAAAATTATAAAAAATTAATTACAGGAATGTTAAAAGACCAAGATTTAGAACCAAAAGGGTCAAACAAATATAGAAATGAAGAAGCTATTTTAGGAGTAAATGATGATAAGGTAGAATGGAAAAAATATTTTACAGTTAATCCTGATGTAATAAGATATGGAAATGGAGAAGCACAAATAATAGACTTTGGAATTTTTAATAATAAAGGAGAACCAGCTAGTATTATTGATAGTCAAGAAGAAATTGTTGTAAAATTAAAAGCAAAATTCAATGAAGATGTAGAATGCCCAACATTTTCAATGACAATAAAAGATTTTAATGGTAAAGAAATTTGTGGAACTAATACAAACTTCTTAAATTATTATACAGGAAATTGTAAAAAAGGTAGTACATATATTTGTGAATTTAAACAAAAATTTCAATTAGCACCTGGAAAATATACATTATCATTAAGTTGTAGCAGATATGATTATAATGGAGAAATAGTTGTGTTAAACCGAAATTATGATTTAATGATATTTGAAGTAATGTCAAGTAAAAAATTTGTAGGTTACTATAACTTAGATACAGAAGTATATTTTACAAAAATTGAAGAATAGGTGAAAGTAGGAAGGAATGCAATTAATATGAAAGAAACACATTTATTTATACTCTGGGAAAATGCTAGATATAAAGAAAAAGAAATACTTGAAGATATAGAAAAAAATTTTCATATTATAGGATTATATAATATGAAATGGGATAAAGAAACTTTTTCACAAAATTTATCAAGATTTTATGGAACAAACTTACCAAAAAATTCGGATAAGGAAACACATTGTGGAAATGGTGAATTCTTATTAATTATAGTTGAAGTTGATAATCCAAAATATGAAAAAAGAGATACAAGTAAGGGACAAAAAATAGTAAATATTAATATGTTTGACAAAAAAGCCTATTATAGAAACTTAACAGGTGGGGGACATAGAGTTCATGCAACAAATTCAGAAACTGAAACAAACCATGATTTAACTTTATTATTAGGAAAAAATATAAAAGATTATCTTAAAGACTTAGATAGAAATAAAGAAGTTCAAATTATAAACCTAGAACAAGAATTAATAGGAAAAAATGGATTTAAGTCAGTAGAAGAAATGTTTTATGTATTAAATAATTGTGTTAATTATACAATTATCAGAAATTATGAAACACTTCCAGAAGAAATATATGTAAATGAACATAATGATATAGATATAATTTGTAATTCTTATGAAGATGTAGCATATGTGTTAAATGCTAAAAAAGTATTCCCAGAAGAGTATAGAATTCATTATAAAGTAAAAGTAGAGGATAAATTTGCATTTTTTGATTTAAGATATGTTGGAGATAGTTATTATTATTACCAAATGGAAAAGGAAATATTAAATAATAGAAAATATAATGAAAAAGGATTTTACACAATATCAGAAGAAGAATATTTTTATGCACTTACTTATCATGCTTTAATTCATAAGCCTAAATTTGCAAAAGATTATAAAGAAAGATTGAAAAAAATGAATCCAACTAATATCAAATTAGAAACAGAAGAAGATTTTATACAAATATTAAACCAATGGCTTATTAATAAAGGATATAGTATAACTAAACCAATTGATAAATCTGTTGCATTTAATATAGAAAATGCAAAAAAATTTGATAACTTTTTATTATATAGCCCATTATTAGAAAATGAACAATTAAAACAAGAAAAAGAAAGATTAGAATCAGAAAAACAACAATTAACAAATGAATTGGATAAAATAACAAATTCTAGATCATGGAAAATAACAAGACCGCTAAGAAATTTAAAAAATAGAATAAATAAAGGAAAATAGTAGAAAAGAGAGGAGTTCTACAATGAAGTTAAACTTAGAATTTTGCAAAAACGAAGAAACATTAGAAACAGAACAAAAAGAGTTAAATAGCAAAATAGAAGAATACATAGATAATTATGAAAATATGAAACAAAATGATACGAGTATAGAACTAATGCTATCATTATCTGAAATTAGGCAAAATATCATAAACTGGTATCAATTTAAAAAAGATGCTCAAATACTTGAAATCGGAGCCAATTATGGAGAAATTACAGGATATTTATGTGATATTTGCAAAAATGTTACTTCAGTAGAATTATCAAAAGAAAAAGCAAAAATAATAGAAAAAAGATATTTTAATAAAGAAAATCTAGAATGTATAGTTGGAAATTTAGAAGAAATACAAATAAATAAAAAATTTGATTATGTAATATTAATAGGGCAGATAGAAAAAGCAAGTAAATGGTTACCAAATAGCAATAATCCAGAAAAAGATTTATTAATAGATGTTTCAAAAATGTTGAAAGAAGATGGAAAGATTTTACTTGCAACAGATAATAAATTTGGTATGAAATATTGGAATGGAAAAAAAGACTTAGAAGGAACATTAGGATATAAAAATTTGGCTGAAGAAAGAACAGAAAATGGTAGTAAACTTTTTAGTGAAATAAAATTAAAAGATTTAATAAAAGAAGCAGGATATCAAAACTATAAATTTTACTATACATTACCAGATTATAAAATGCCTAACTTAATATATTCAGCAGATTATGAAATAACAAAAGAAGATATAAGTCGAAATTTTGAATACTATGAAAAGGATGAATTAATAAATTTTGTAGAAAATGGAGTATATTTAGAATTATTAAATGAAAATAAAGAAATTTTTAATTTTTTTGCTAATTCATTTTTTGTAGAAATAGGAAATCAAGAAATAAAAAATGATATTAAATATATAACTTTTTCAAATTATAGAAAAGAAAAATACAGAATAATGACAATTATAAAAGATGAAGAAGTTATAAAAAAAGCTGCAAATAAAAAGGCAAGAGAACATATAAAAAATATATTAAAAAGCAATTTAGAATTTAATAAAAAAAATGCAAAAATAATAGAAGAACAAAAAGAAGACAAAATAGTAAGTAAATATATTAATAAAGAAAGATTTGATATATTTTTAGAAAGAATAGATGAAAAAAGCTTTATAGAAAACTTTGAAAAATATGCTAATATATTATATCAAAATGCTTTAGATTTTGGGCAAATAGAAAAAAATGTAGAATTAAAAGAAACAATAAAAAATTATGATATTAAAAAACTAGAAAAAATGAAATTTGCTAAAAATGCTTATCTAGATTTTATACCTAAAAATTGCTTTTTAATAGATAATACATTTTATGTGTTTGATCAGGAGTGGACCGAAAAATATATGCCAGTAGAATACATTATATATAGAGCAATACAAAATTCTAATTTTACAGAACAAAGAAAGCAATTATTAAATCAAAAATATAACATAAAAGAAAATGAAGATTTATTTGTAAATTTAGAAAAAGAATTTAAAGAAAAATTAGTAGATAATGTTATGTTAAAAGAAATATTTAGCAGAAAAACTATGAATAGAGAAGAAATTGTGGCAACAATGAACCATTACTATAATTTAAAGAATATTGCAGATGTGGAAAAAATAAAAAAAGAAGAAGAAATAAAAAAATTAAAAGAAGAATTAGAAAAAATATATAATTCTAGAACATGGAAAGTAGCGGAAACATTAATGAATATTAAAAATTTTGGAACAAAGAAAGGAAAAAAATAAAATGAGTGTAAGGCTAAGAGATAAACTTTTTCCAGAAGGGGGAAAAGTAAGAAGAATTCTACGAAAAATAAACAGAATAATACATGGACTAAAACCAAGCACAATAATAAAATTTCTAAAATCTGTAAAAAATGAAGGATGGAAAAATACATGGAATAAAGCAAAAGACAATATACAAAATGGTACAAAAATTCCACCATATGAAATTTGGATGAAATTTAACGATCCATCTGAAGAAGAATTAGAGGAACAAAGAAAAACAAAATTTAAACTAAATCCTAAAATTAGTATATTAGTACCAATGTATAATACACCAGTTAATTTCTTTAGCGAATTAGTAGAGTATATGATTAATCAAACATATACTAATTGGGAACTTTGTTTAGAAGATGGAAGTCCAGAGAAAAATAAAGAAATAGAAGAAATATGTAAAAAAGATGACAGAATTAAATATAATTATACTGGAAAAAATTTAGGTATAGCTGGAAATACTAATGAAGCATTGAAAAATGCTACTGGTGATTATATAGCACTTTTAGACCATGATGATTTATTACCAGCAAATTGTTTATATGAAGTAGTAAAAGCAATTAATGAAGATCCTAGTATTGAATTTATTTACACTGATGAAGACAAAATAACAACAACAGACAAGCCAAGATTTGATCCACATTTTAAACCTGATTTTGCAATTGATACATTAAGATCAAATAATTATATTTGTCATTTTAGCGTATTTAGAAAAGATTTAATGGAAAAATTAGGTGGAGAAAGAAGTAAATATGATGGTGCACAGGATTATGATATTATAATTAGAATGGCTGAAATAGCAAAGAATATAAAACATATACCAAAAGTTTTATACCATTGGAGAGTGCATGAATTATCAACAGCAAAAGCAGGAGGAGATGCAAAACCATATGCTTTTGAAGCTGGAATACCAGTTTTGCAAGACCATTTAAAAAGAGTAGGGCTAGAAGGTGAAGTAGCACATGGTGTGACACTTGGAACTTATAAAATAGATTATAAAGTAAAAGGAAATCCAAAAGTTACAATATTAATTCCAAATTGTAATGAGGCTAAAACATTAAGAACTTGTATTGACTCTGTATTAAAACTAACTACATATAACAATTATGAAATAGTAATAATAGAAAACAATAGTACAGAACAATCAATATTTGATTATTATAAAGAATTAGAAAAAGAAGAAAAAGTGAAAATTTTATATTATCCAGAGAAAAAATTTAATTATTCAAAAATAATCAATTTTGGTGTGAAAAATACAGATGGAGAATATATAGTACAATTAAACAATGATACAAAATTATTAACACCAGACTGGTTAGAAAAAATGGTTGGAATGAATCAAAGAGATGACGTAGGGGCAATAGGTGTTAAATTATATTATCCAGATGGAACAATTCAACATGCTGGAACAATTATTGGAATATATGGAGTTGCAGGACATGTATTTAAAGGAGTATATAAAAAAGCACATGGATATTTTGCAAGAGATAGTCATATACAAAATCTAAGTGCTGTCACGGCAGCTTGTATGATGGCAAAGCGTTCAGTGTATGAAGAAGTTGGGTATATGGATGAAGAATTTGCGGTAGCATTTAATGACATTGATTTTTGTCTAAAAATAATACAATCAGGTAAGTTAATCATATATAACCCATTTGTAGAACTTACTCATTATGAATCAAAATCAAGAGGATATGATAATACACCAGAGAAAAAAGAAAGATTTCAAAAAGAGATTGACTTATTTTATAAAAAATGGGGAGATTACAAGAAAAAAGGAGATCCTTATTATAATATAAATTTAAGATTAGATTCTGATCAATTTGATATTAAACAAGAAAAAGTAGAACAGTAAAATAAAAGGAGAGTCGTGTAAAAATGGCAGAAAAAATCCAAAATGTTTCAAAAAAATTAATAAAAATAACTGGATTATTGAAGGATAAAAAAAATATAATAATGAAATTTATATTTCCATTAGAATTTATTTTATCATTACTAATTGCTTATGTTATGCTTAGATTTGTAATTATAAGAAATTACTCAGGTTACAATTCTTTAAAACATATTATAATGATAGGAATATTTGGATTAGCAATATTAGCAATAATAATATACAATTGTAAAAACAGTAAAGGAAAGCTAGAAAGAATTGTAATTGGTTTCCTAATACCAATAGGAATGATGTATTTGGTATTTATGCTACCATCACAAGTTCCAGATGAACAAGCGCACTTAAGAAGAGCATATGAAATATCAGAAGGAGTTATTATAGGAAGAAAGGATACTATATCTGTAATTCCTAGAGATTTGCAAACAAAAATAAAACCAAACTTAGAGTCATATAGACAGTTTAGTGAAAATTTAGCAGGACAAACAGATTATAATGATAAAGTAGAAGTAAATAACCCAGCAGGAACATATCCTTTTATATTATATATATTTAGTTCCATAGGGTTTGTAATATCCAGATTATTTAGTTTAAATATTTTAATAGGCTGTTATCTAGCAAAATTAATGAACTTTATTGTATTTTTAGTAGCAGCATATTATACATTAAAGATAATTCCATTTGGAAAATATGTCATGACAGCAATTATGTTTATGCCGATGTTTCTTCATCAAGCAACTTCAACATCAGCAGACTGTATAATAAATATAATAAGTATGGTTTTCATTGCTTATTTATTATACCTATATTTTAGAAAGGAAAAAATGAAGAAACGAGAAGGAGTCTTACTTGTTACATTAGGGGTATTACTGTCCATAGTAAAATATGTATACTTACCAATAATAGGACTTGCATTTATCTTTATCTTTTCTAAAAATATGAGTAAAAAATATAAGATAATTCTAATATCAACGCTAGTCATATTATCAATTATTGCAGCATTAGGATATTATATTTTTACTACTGGATATGGAACTGCATTTACAAAATATATTGAATCAAATAATGTAAATACTAGTGAACAAATTAAAGGTATAATTAATAATCCAAAGGGATTTTTAGATACTCTAAATTATACATTTAAAAATATGGGAGAAACATATATATATCAAATGGTAGGTATAGCATTAGGATGGTTATGTATTTATCCAAACAGAATTTGGATTACAATATATATAATTATCATGTTAGCATCTTGTTTTATTGAAAAAAATAAAGTTGCATTTAATTGGAAACAAAAAATATGGGGATGCCTAATATCAGCTGTAATAATTTTATTAATAGTTACAGGTATGTATCTAACATGGACTAAAGTAGGAAACATTATAGTAGATGGAGTACAGGGAAGATATTTTATTCCAGTAGCTTTTGTACTATTATTATGTTTATGTAAAAAAGACAATTATATAAAAATAAAAAATATAGAATATAAATTCCCAATTTTATTATGCTTATTAAATTTACCAATACTAAATACAATATATCATTTCTTTATATAATAAAAAATACTAATAAAAGAAGGAGAAATAATGAAAGTTTTATTAATTATCCCAGCATATAATGAGGAAGAAAACATTGAAAAAACAGTAAAAAAAATTGAAAACTATAATAAAGATGTAGATTATATAGTCATTAATGATGGTTCAAAAGATAATACCTATAAAATATTAGACGAAAAAAATATAAAGCATATTGATTTGGTACATAATTTAGGGATAGGTGGAGCAGTACAAACAGGTTATAAATACGCATATGAAAATAATTATGATATAGCGATACAATTTGATGGAGATGGACAACATGATATAAATTGTATTGATAAAATAATAGATCCATTAGTAAATGAAAAAGTAGATATGTGTATAGGAACTAGATATTTAGATAAAAGCTCAAGCAAGTTCCAGTCAACATTTATTAGAAGACTAGGATCTAATATAATATCTATATTTATAAAATTATTTACAAGAACAAAAATTACTGATCCAACTTCTGGATTTAGAGCAGTAAATAGAAATGTAATAGAAGAATTTGCAAAAAATTATCCAACAGAATATCCAGAACCAGAATCAACAGTATCTTTATTAGTTAAAAAATATAAAGTAAAAGAAGTACCTGTTAATATGAATGAAAGAGAAGGGGGAGATTCATCATTAACTTTAAACTTTTGGAAACCAGTAGACTATATGATAAAAGTAATTTTAGCAATTATAGTAGATAGTATTAGTTTTAGAAGAAAAGGGGGTAAAAAGTAGTGCAAATAAAATTGAAAATTGTTTTGATAATAATAGTATTAATTTATATATTGTTTATATTAAAAGCAGTAAAGAGAAAAAACATGAGAATAGGATATCTTGCATTTTGGTCTATAACAGGAGGAATATTAATTATTGCATTACTTATACCAAATTTAGTAGAAAATATCTCAAATTTATTAGGATTTGGAATACCAATTAATATGATATTTAGTATAGCGATATTTATAATACTATATTTAATTTTTAATTTAACAATATTAATATCAAAAGAACAAAATAAAAACATATTACTTGTACAAGAAATATCAATATTAAAAAAGAGAATAAATGAACTAGAAAAAAAAGAGGAGAAATCTGATGGAAAATAAGCAAATAAAGTTATCAATAGTTGCAGCAGTATATAATCTAGAAAAATACCTACCAAGATGTTTAGACAGTTTAGTAAACCAGACATTACAAGATATAGAAATTCTTTGCGTAGATGATGGCTCAACAGACTCTGCACCACAAATTATAGAAAAATATGCCAAGATGTATCCTGATAAAATAAAAACTTTTCATAAAAAAAATGGTGGAGAATTTACAACAAGAAATTATGGATTACAAAGGGCAAGTGGAGAATATGTAACATTTGTAGATACAGATGACTATGTAGAACCAAATTGGGCAGAAAAATTATATACAGCAGCTAAAACAAATAATGCAGATTTAGCTGTTTGCGGATTTGAAAGAATTGACCTAGAAACAAACAAAGTTGTAGCAACTAATATGACAAACTTTGGAAATACAGTAAAACAAATAGATCCAAAAGATGACTTTATACTTTTTATAAACCCAGCACCCTGGAATAAAATATATAAAAGAGAAAAAATAAAAGATCTAGAATTTTTGCCATTTAGAGGATTTAATGATACAATGTTTTTGGCAAGTTGTTATACAAGAATGAAAAAAATTGCATTTGTACCAGATGTTTTATATCACTACTATTTAAGATATGATTCACAAATACATACAGTAAATGAACAAGATGTAAATAACTTAAAAAAATATTTATTAGAAGTAAAAAAATTATATATAAAATCAGGTAAATATGATGAAATGAAATATCTTTTAGATACATTTGCATTTTTACATCTAGGAACATCAGTAATGTATAGGGCTTCATATGATAAAAAAATAAATATTACACAGATGTTAAAAGATACTAGAAAATATTTAGATGAAAATTTTAGTAATTGGAGAAAATCACCATTTTTAAAATTAAGACATGGCTTAAAAAAAGGATTTAAAAATATTGCCTTATGGGGAGTTTCTTTGTTATATAAATTGAAAATACCAATTGTGTATATAAAAGTATATAGATTTTTAGTAGATAAACTAAAAATAGATATAAAATTTTGATAAGAAATAAAGATAAGTAAAAAAGAAAGAGGAATTAAAGGTTGAAAAATAATTACAATTTTGGCGTCGTTAAACTTCATTTGAAATTCAATCAACGTACAAAAAGTACGCCTCATAAATTTCAAACTCGTTTGCCTAGCCAAAATTTAATTCTTTTCCAACCAGATTTGTGCCTAAGAAAGGAATGATAGTAATTATGAAAATTGGAGTAGTAATAGTAACATATAATAGATTAGATAAACTAAAAATTGCTTTAAAGTCATATGAAAATCAAAAAAATAAACCAAAATATATATTAGTAGTAAATAATAATAGTACAGACGGAACACAAGAATATTTAGAAAAGTGGCAACAAGAAGAAATAGGGATTGAAAAAAATATATTGAACCTTGATAAAAACACAGGAGGAAGTGGAGGTTTTTATGAGGGCTTGAAAAAAAGCTTAGATTTAGATGCAGAATGGATTTGGGTAGCAGATGATGATGCTTATCCAAAAGAAGATGCATTTGAAATTGCACAAGAGTATGTTGAAAAAAACAAAGATAAAATTCAGGATATATCTGCAATATGTGGAACAGTATTAAAAAGTGACAAAAAAACAATAGATTGTTCACATAGAAGAAGAATATATACAACTTTATTTAATAGAATAGCACAACCATATTCTAAACCAAAAGATTATGAAAAAGAAGAATTTGAAATAAACGGTTTTTCATATGTAGGAACTATGATAAATAAAGAAAAATTAAAACAAACTGAATTGACTAAAAAAGATTATTTTATTTATTATGATGATACAGAACATAGTTACAGATTATCAAAATTAGGAAAGATAATATGTATTCCAAAAATACAAGTAGTACATGATGCACCTCATAGTGAAATGAGTGAAATAGTAAAATGGAAATTATATTATTTAGTTAGAAATACATTAGACTTTATACGTTGTAATTTTGATGAAAAACATTTTAAAGTAGCATGTTTAGAGGTACCTTTTAAATTTAAAGTAGCAGTATTACTATTTGGAAAAGATAAGAAAATTGGTTATAAGATCATAAATGAAGCAGTAAAAGACGCAAAAACTGGGAAAAGTAGTTTACATGATATATACAAACCAGGATGGTCACCAGAAAAATAAAAGAAAGGTAAAAAGATGAAAAAAAGTATTGCAAAAAATTATATATATAACTTAATATATCAGATGTTAACAATATTATTACCATTAATTACAACTCCATATTTATCAAGGGTTTTAGGAGCAGAACCAATAGGAATATATGGATATACAATTTCAATTGTTACATACTTTATTTTATTTGGAACATTAGGAATTTCAATGTATGGACAGAGGCAAATAGCATATCTTCAGCAAGACAAAAAAGAAAGAAGTAAGATTTTTTGGGAAATAATAATTATAAGAACAATTACTTTAAGTATTTCTATACTATTATTTTATCTGGTATATGGTAGAAGTGGAGAATATGCTATTTATTATAGAATATTAATAATTCAATTGGTTGCAAACTTATTTGATATAAGTTGGTTCTTTCAAGGATTAGAAGAATTTGATAAAACAGTAGTAAGAAATTTAATAGTAAAATTATTAAGTTTAGTATTAATATTTATTGTAATAAAAACACCAGATGATTTATGGAAATACTTTGCTATATATGTAGGAGCGGAATTATTAGGTAATATGACATTATGGTTGTATCTACCAAAATATACAGAAAAAATAAAGATAAAGTCATTACAATTAAAAAATCATATAAAACCAACCTTATCCTTATTTGTACCACAAATAGCAGTTCAAATCTATACAGTTTTGGATAAAACTATGATAGGACAAATAACTAAAGATATGGTAGAAGTAGGATATTATGAACAAGCACAAAAAATTATAAAAGCATCATTAACAGTTACAGTGGCACTTCAAACAGTTATGAATTCAAGAATTGCAAATGCATATGCAAGAAAAGATCAAAAAGAGATAAAAAAGTGTTTAGAAAGTTCATTTAATTTTGTATGGTTTTTAACGATACCAATGATGTTTGGATTAATTGCAATATCATCTAAATTTGTACCTTGGTATTATGGAGAGGGGTTTGATGGAGTAATACCAATTATGATTGCAACAGCACCAATTTTAATACCAATCGGCCTAAATGGAATTACAGGGACACAATATTTGGTTCAAATAGGAAAACAAAAAATATATACGATATCTGTAACAGTTGGAGCAATTGTAAATGTGTTATTAAATTTAGTATTAATACATTTCTTTAACGGAGTTGGAGCTGCAATAGCTTCAGTAATAGCAGAAACAGTAATTTTGCTTATACAATTAAAATACTTTAAAGAACAATTTACTATATTAGAAATACTAAAATTATCGATAAAATGTTTAATTAGTGGAATAGTAATGTTTATTGTAGTATTTTTATTAGCAAACTATATGTCTGTAAGTATTATAAATACTATAATACAGGCTGCTGCAGGAATGATAACATATTTTATAATGCTGATAATTTTAAAATATCAATTTTTAAAAGATATATTGAATCAAGTAATATCGGGAGTTAAAAAAAAATTAGGAAAGGAAAATTAATAATATGAACAAAATTGTAGCTTTAGTTGTAACATATAATAGAAAACAATTATTAAAAGAGAATATAGAAGCTTTACTACACCAAAACTATAAAGAATTTGATATTCTAATAGTAGATAATGCAAGTACAGATGGAACAGAAGAATTAGTTAAAGAATTAAAAAATGAAAGGATTATTTATAAAAATACAGGATCTAATCTTGGTGGGGCTGGAGGATTTAATTTTGGGGTAAAATATAGCATAGAAAAAGGTTATGATTACTGTTGGCTAATGGATGATGATACAATACCAAATAAAGACTCTTTGGAAGAATTAGTAAAAAATGCCAGAAAGTTAAATGATGAATTTTCATATTTATGTAGCTATGTAGAATGGACAGATGGAAAGCCATGTAAAATGAATATGCCAAGAATAGATAAAAAGTGGTTTGATTATGGAGAAAAGTTAAATGACAAGTTATTAAAAGTAATGAGTTGTACATTTGTATCAGTATTTCTAAATTTAAAAGTAGTAAAACATTTAGGACTACCAGTAAAAGAAATGTTCATATATGGGGATGACCATGAATATACACAAAGGATTGGCATAGTAAAAGAGGGATATTTAAGCTTTAATAGTGTTGTTGTACATAAAATGGGAAGTAATACAGGGTTTGATATAGTAAATATACCAAAAGAAAGAATATCAAGATATTATTATGATAGTAGAAATAGATTTTATAGAGTAAGAAAAAATACACTATATGAAAAAATTGCATATATAGGTTGGCTTGTAATATCGATAGAAAGGATTATAAGAAAATCGAAAGATAGCAAATTAAAACGAATAGGAGTAATATTAAAAGGATTTTTAGCCGGAATAGTATTTAATCCAAAATTAGAATATGCTAAAATAGAAGAAGAAAGTGGAAATTAATTAATAAAAATCTCAGGCATTTCATACTACCTGGGAGAAAAGGAGAGGTAAAATATGAAAAAATATGATTATTTAGTTGTAGGAGCAGGATTATTTGGAGCAACATTTGCATATGAGATGGGGAAAATAGGAAAAAAATGCTTAGTGATAGACAGAAGAAATCATATAGGAGGAAATATTTATTGTGAAAAAATAAATAATATTAATGTTCATAAATATGGTGCACATATTTTCCATACAAGTGATAAAGAAATATGGGACTATGTAAATCAATTTGCTGAATTTAATAATTATATCAATTCGCCAATAGCAAATTATAAAGGTGAAATTTATAACTTACCATTTAATATGAATACATTTTCTAAATTATGGGGGGTTATAACACCAAAAGAAGCAGAAGAAAAAATTGAAGAACAAAAAGCACAATTTAATATAACAGAACCAAAAAATTTAGAAGAACAAGCAATATCTTTAGTTGGACAAGATATATACCTAAAATTAGTAAAAGAATATACAGAAAAACAATGGGGAAGAGATTGTAAAGAGTTACCAGCATTTATTATAAAAAGATTACCAGTAAGATTTACATATGACAATAATTACTTTAATGATAGATATCAAGGAATTCCAATTGGTGGATATAATGTAATTATAGAAAAAATGCTTGAAAAAGCAGATGTAGAACTTGGAGTAGATTATCTACAAAATAAAGAAAAATATAATGAAATTGCAGAAAAAGTATTATATACAGGTATGATAGATGAATATTTTGATTATAAATATGGAAACTTAGAATGGCGTTCATTAAAATTTGAAAATGAAATCTATGAAGACATAGATAATTATCAAGGAAATGCAGTTGTAAATTATACAAGTCATGATCAAAAATATACAAGAATAATTGAGCATAAGCATTTTGAATTTAATAAATGTAAAGGAACAATTATAACAAAAGAATATCCAATGAACTGGAAATTAGGAGATGAAGCTTATTATCCAGTAAATGATGAAAAAAATAATACTTTATTTGAAAAATACAAAGAATTAGCTGATAAAGAAGAAAAAGTAATATTTGGTGGAAGACTTGGAAACTATAAATATTATGATATGGACAAAGTAATTAGAGCAGCATTAGATATGGTTGAAAAGAAAAAATAGTAAAGCAAATGGAAAAATTTGGACTTAATAAAAGCTAGCATATAAATAAAATTTATGATAAAATAAGAAAGATAAAATATGTTAAGAATGTAAAATAGAGGAGAAAAACATGGATAATAAACTACTTGTTAAAATAATAGCAATATCAATAGTTATAATAATGCTATTTAGTAATATATCTTTAGCCGTTGAAGCAATTGTCGAAAATGAGTCAGATGAAAACAATACTTACCAAGAAACAAATGCACAAAAAAAAGAAAAAGAAAACAATGAAGAAAATAATAGAGCAAAAAATAATAAAAATGAAGAAAAAATTACAACAGAAAATAAAGAAGAAAATAAAATAGAAGTAAAATATGAATATAACGAAAAAACTAATCAGGTAACAGCAACTATGATATCAACTGTTCCACTAAAAGATACAAAACCATCATGGACATTAAGTGAAGATAAACTAACATATACAAAAACATTTGGAGCAAATGATGATTATACAACAGATGTAGAAGACATATATGGAAATAGAACAACAATAAGAATAACAATTACTCAAATAAAACAAATAGAAGATAAAACACCACCAGTTATTACAATGGAATATATTAAGAATACAAATAACACAGTAACAGCAATAATGCACTCAAATGAGCCACTAAAAGATACAAAACCATCATGGACATTAAGTACAGATAAATTAAGTTATACAAAAATATTTGGGGCAAATGAAAATTATACAACAAATGTAGAAGATATGTATGGAAATGTAACAACAGTAAGAATAGTAATTGATCAAATAAAAAACATAGTACCATTTGTTATTACAACAGAATATAAGAAAAATGATAATAATACAGTAACAGTAATTATGCATTCTGATGTACAATTAAAACACACAAAACCATCATGGACATTAAGTGAAGATAAATTAACATATACAAAGACGTTTGGAGCAAATGAGAACTATACAACAGATGTACAAGATATATATGGAAATATTGTTACAGTAAAAATTGAAATAACACAAATAGATGACAAAGGACCTGTAATACAATTACAATATGTATATGATTCTGTTAGTAATACAGTAGAAGTTACAATGAAATCAAATGAAGAAATAAAAGATACAAAACCATCATGGACATTAAGCGAAGATAAATTAAGTTATACAAAAACATTTGGGGCAAATGATATATACACAACAGATGTAGAAGATATATTTGGAAATATAACAACAGTAAAAATTGAAATAACACAAATAGATGATAAAGGACCTGTAATTACTTTAGAATACATATATAATGCAGATGGAACAACAACTGTTATAATGCATTCAAATGAAGAATTAGCACAAACAAAGCCATCATGGACATTAAGTGAAGACAAATTAACATATACAAAAACATTTGGTGTTGATGATGAATATGCAACAGATGTAGAAGATATATTTGGAAATGTTACTTGGGTAAAAATTAGAATTACAACAAAAAGTTATCAATATTCTAATTCGGATTTTGTTGTCACTGTGAAATATCTATATGATTCTAATGACAAGGTAACAGTAAAACTTATATCTAATCATCCATTAAAAGATACAAAATCATCATGGACATTAAGTGAAGATAAAATGGTTTATACAAGAGTGTTTCCAAATAATGATATTTATACAACAGGGGTAGAAGATATATATGGAAACAAATTAACAGTTACTATAATAATAGATTTCTTCAAAGATACACATAAAGGAATAGATGTATCAGAATATCAAAAGTTTATAGATTGGAGAACTGTTAAAAATTCAGGAATTGATTTTGCAATTATTAGGGCAGGATATAGAGGATATGGAAATGGAAGAATTGTAGAAGATAGATTTTTTGCAAATAATATTCAAGAAGCTACAAAAGCAGGTATGGATATAGGATTTTATTTCTATTCTCAAGCAATTTCAGTACAAGAAGCAGTACAAGAAGCACAATTTACATTACAACTACTATCAAAATACAATGTTCCAATTAAATATCCAATTGCTATTGATACAGAAAGAACTCCTTATGGAACAGGAAGAGCAGATGGACTATCAAAAGAATTAAGAACAGAAATTGTAAGAGCTTTTTGCAATGAGATACAAAGAGCTGGATACAAAACTATGATTTATGCAAATAAAAATTGGTTACTAAATGATTTAAATATAACTGATTTAAATTATGATGTATGGTTAGCACATTATACAAATAAAACAGACTATCCATATCCATATTCTATATGGCAATATTCAAGTACAGGATCAGTTAATGGAGTTGTAGGAAATGTAGATATGAATATTGGATATAAAAAGTACTAAAATATGGAAAAAGAGGTAAAAATATGATTAATAAAAAAGGTTATATCAAACAAACCATATTAGTAATAATGATAATAGTATTATTTTGTAATTTAAATATTATTTCTTATGCGGAAGCAATAAGTACTAATATTGATACGGTTCAAGCAAAAAATAATAACTTAGAAATAAATGTAGAATATAAATATAATGCACAAAATAATACAGTAACAGTAAATATGCATTCAAATAATGAATTAAAACACACAAAACCATCATGGACATTAAGCCAGGACAAATTAACATATACAAAAACATTTGGTGCAAATGATATATATGATACACCAGTAGAAGACATAGATGGAAATGTAATAACAGTGAAACTTGAAATAACGCAAATTATACCAGTTATTACAGTAGAATACATAAAGAACAATAATAATACAGTAACAGCAATAATGTACTCAACTGAACAATTGAAAGATACAAAACCATCATGGACACTAAGCCAAGATAAATTAAGCTATACAAAAACATTTGGTGCAAATGAGGATTATACAACAGATGTGGAAGATATATATGGAAATGTTGTAACAGTAAGAATAACAATTAATCAAATAGTTACTCAAGAGCCTTTTAATATTAATGTAGAATATAGAAAAAACGATGATAATACAATAACAGCAATCATGCATTCAAATAGAGAATTAAAACACACAAAACCAACATGGACATTAAGTCAAGACAAGTTAACATATACAAAAACATTTGGTGCAAATGATATATATGATACACCAGTAGAAGACATAGATGGAAATGTAATAACAGTGAAACTTGAAATAACGCAAATTATACCAGTTATTACAGTAGAATACATAAAGAACAATAATAATACAGTAACAGCAATAATGCATTCAAGTGAAGAATTAAAAGATACAAAACCATCATGGACATTAAGTGCAGATAAATTAAGCTATACAAAAACATTTGGTGCAAATGAGGATTATACAACAGATGTAGAAGATATATATGGAAATGTTGTGACAGTAAGAATAACAATTAATCAAATAGATACTGTAAATCCATTTAAAGTTACAGTTGAATATAAGAAAAATGATGATAATACAGTAACAGCAATAATGCATTCAAATAGGGAATTAAAACACACAAAACCAACATGGACACTAAGTGCAGATAAATTAACATACACAAAAACATTTGGAGCAAATGATATATATGAAACTGAAGTAGAAGCTTTAGATGGAAATGTTACAACAGTAACAATTAAAATAACAGAAATTATGCTAAATATTACAGTTGAATATATAAAAAATGCTAATAAAACAGTAACAGCAATAATGCATTCAAATAGTCAATTAAAAGACACAAAACCAACATGGACATTAAGTGCAGATAAATTAAGCTATACAAAAACATTTGGAGTAAATGATGTATATGAAACAAATGTAGAGGATATATATGGTCATAGTATTACTGTAAAAATTGAAGTAACAACAATTGCACCAACTATTACAGTAGAATATATTAGAAATGCTAACAATACAGTAACAGCAATAATGCATTCAAATGAGCCACTAAAAGATACAAAACCATCATGGACATTAAGTGAAGATAAATTAAGTTATACAAAAACATTTGGGGCAAGTGAAGATTATACAACAGATGTAGAAGATATATATGGAAATGTAACAACAGTAAGAATTACAATATCTTTAACAAACAATTCTAATTTTTCTGATTTAGATGAATCAAAATATCCAGGATATAAAACACTATTGCAACAATTACAAAATCAACATCCAAATTGGACAATAAAATTAGTTTATACAGGATTAGATTGGAATAATGCTTTAGATATTGAAAGTGGATATGCAGGTAATGAAGAAAATAAAGAACCTTATAGTTTAACTCAAGCAACTGGTGATTGGAGAGATTCTTCAGATCAAAATACATATCAGGGTGGTTGGTATAAGGCATCAAGAGCAGCAATAGCATATATGATGGATCCACGTAATAGTTTAGACCAATATTATGTTTTTCAATTCCAGAATTTAGCTAGGTCATCAATTGATACTGTTGGTAATGTATCAAGTATGACAAATGAAACATTTTTACAAAACTATGTTAATGATATAGTAAATGCATCTATAAATCACAATGTTAGTGCTTTCCATTTAGCATCAAGAATGTTATTAGAACAAGGAACATCAGGATGGTGTGTGAATGGATATACATATAATGGAAGAACAGTATATAATTATGCAAATATTGGGGCAACAGGAAGTACCAGTGAAGAAATAAAAAATAATGGTGCAGCATATGCATATAATCATCATTGGTTTACACCACAATTTTGTATAGATGGAACAGCAGAATGGATTTATAATAATTATTTGAGCAAGGGACAAAATACAAAATATTTTGAAAAATTTAATGTAATAAAACAACCATATGGCTCAAGCCAATATATGCAAAATATTAGAGCAGCAAATGATGAAGGATATAATACAGCAAAAAGTCTTGAAAAAGGAGGACTATTAGATTATCCTTATGAATTTTTAATACCAGTTTATGAAAATATGCCATCAACTCCTTGTGCAAGACCTAATACATAAAAAAGTGATTTTATATCGAATAAACTAAATGAAAAAGCCAAAAAAGAGTACAAGAACCCCTTGTACTTTTCTTATTTAAATGATATTATATAAGCGTATTTTAATGAAGGAAAAATAATAAAAATTAGGAGGTAAATGAAATAATGAAAATATTAATTACAGGAGCAAATGGAATGCTTGCAAAATCAGTAAAAAAAAGACTAGAAAAAGAAAATGAACTAATATGCACAGATGTAGATGATTTAGACATAACAGATGAAAAAGCCGTAATGGAATTTATAACAAGAATAAAACCAGAATATATTATAAACTGTGCAGCATATACAGCAGTAGATAAAGCAGAAACAGCAGGAGAAATAGTAGAAAAAATAAATGCAGATGGACCAAAAAACTTAGCAAAAGCAGCAAAAGAAAATAATAGTGTATTAGTACATATAAGCACAGACTATGTGTTTGGAGGAGATTTAGATATTTCAAAAGAATACAAAGAAGATGACCCTAAGCAACCTGTTACATCATATGGAATAACAAAATTACATGGAGAAGAAAATATCAAACAAAACACAGATAAATACTACATATTTAGAACAGCATGGCTATATGGAGATGGAAACAATTTTGTAAGAACAATGTTAAAACTAGGAGAAGCAAAAGACGAGATAAGTGTAGTAAATGACCAACATGGTTCACCTACATATGCAGAAGATTTAGCAAACTTCATAGGGCAAGCTATAGAGAAAAAAATACCTTATGGAATATATCATGCAACAAATGAAGGATTTACAACATGGTATGACTTTACAAAAGCAATATTTGAATATGCAGGAATTATTTGCAAAGTAAATCCAGTATCAACAGAAAAATATATAGAAATGATGAAAATCACACAAGCTAAAAGACCTAAAAATTCTCAAATGTCAAAAGATAAATTAAAAGAACAAGGAATAGAAGTTCCAGAATGGGAAGATGGATTAAAAAGATATTTAAAAGAAGAAGGAAAATTATAACTTGAAAAATAATTACAATTTTGGCGTTGTTAAACTTCATTTGAAATTTAATCAACGTACAAAAAGTACGTCTCATAAATTTCAAATTTGTTTGCCTAGCCAAAATTTAATTCTTTTTCAATTATAAAGAATTAAATTTTAGGAAAGGATGAGAAAAATGAAAAATAGAAAAGGGATAATTTTAGCAGGAGGTAGTGGAACAAGATTATATCCATTAACACTTGCAATATCAAAACAAATAATGCCAGTATATGACAAACCAATGATATATTACCCATTATCGGTATTAATGCAAGCAGGAATAAGAGAAGTACTAATAATATCAACACCAAGAGATATAATAACATTTAAGGAATTATTAGGTGATGGGAAACAATGGGGAATGAGTTTTGAGTATAAAATTCAAGAAAAACCTAATGGATTAGCAGAAGCTTTTATAATAGGAGAAGAATTTATAGGGCAAGACAATGTTGCAATGATATTAGGAGACAATATGTTCTATGGTGAGCATTTTGCAGAAAAAGTAATAGCAGCAAATAACAGAGAAGATGAAGCAACAATTTTTGGGTATTATGTAAAAGACCCAAGAGCATATGGAGTTGTAGAAATAGACAAAGAAGGAAAAGCAATATCAATAGAAGAAAAACCAGAGAATCCAAAATCAAATTATGCAGTTCCAGGATTATATTTTTATACAAATGAAGTTATAGAAATAGCAAAAAATGTTAAACCATCAGCAAGAGGAGAATTAGAGATAACATCAGTAAATGATGAATATATGAAACTAGGAAAATTAAAAGTTGAAAAATTAGGAAGAGGAATGACATGGTTTGATACAGGAACACATGATGCATTATTAGAAACAGCAAGTTTTGTGCAAACGATAGAAAAAAGACAAGGTTTGCAAGTATGTTGCCCAGAAGAAATTGCATATAAACATGGGTGGATAAATGCAGAACAATTATTAGAGCTAGCACAAAAATACATGAAAACAGATTATGGAAAATATTTAAAAGACTTAGCAGAAAATAAATTTGGAGAAGAATAAAAACTAAAAAGAAAGGAAGAAGACAAAAAATGGGAAAATTCAAAAAAATAGAAACAAGTATTGAAGGAGTATATGTAATAGAACCAACAGTATTTGGAGATAACAGAGGATATTTCATGGAAACATATGCACAAAAAGAATTTGAAGAAATAGGATTAAACTACAACTTTGTACAAGACAATCAATCAAAATCAAAAAAAGGAGTATTAAGAGGTTTACACTTTCAAAAAGAAAATACACAAGCAAAATTAGTAAGATGTATAAAAGGAGAAGTATTTGACGTTGCAGTAGACTTAAGACCAGGAAGTAAGACATATGGAAAATGGGAAGGAGTAATACTAACAGAAGAAAATAAAAAAATGTTTATGATACCAAGAGGATTTGCACATGGATTTTTAGTATTATCAGACGAAGCAGAATTCACCTATAAATGTGATGACATATATAATCATGAAGCAGAAGGTGGGCTAAAATGGGATGATCCAGAAGTAGGAATAAAATGGCCAATGGAAGGACTAAAACCAGAAGAAATACTAACATCAGAAAAAGACGGAAAATGGCCATCATTAGCAGAATTAAAAAACACAGACCTATTTACCAATTTGGGGATGCGTCCGTAAAAGAGGAGATAAAAATGATAAATATAATAAAAGCAAAAGAATTTTTTAAGCAGTATGTATCAAATTATGATGTCAAAAATGGAAGAATAAACTTAAAAATTATACATACATATCATGTAGCTGAAAACTCAAAAATAATAGCAAAAAATATAGGATTAAATCAAGAAGAACAAAATTTAGCTGAATTAATAGGTTTATTACATGATATAGGCAGATTTGAACAAGTTAGATTATATAATAGTTTTAATGATAGAGAAACAGTTGATCATGCAAGTAAAGGATTAGAAGTTTTGTATGCAGATAAGCTTATCAGAAAATATATAGAAGATGATAAATATGATTCTATAATATATAAATCTATACAAAATCATAATAAATTGCGTATTGAAAAAGGTTTAACTAATAAAGAGTTATTATATACCCAAATTATAAGAGATGCTGATAATATAGATATATTTAGAGGGCTATTAGAACAGAAAATTGAAGATTTCGGAAAATTCGGAACTAAAGATATATCAAAAGAAATATTAACACCATATTTTTATGAAAGTTTTAAAGAAGAAAGATTATTAGAGTATGATAAAGCTAAAAATGATATGGATATAATTGTAGCAATAATTGCCCATATATATACGTTAAATTTTAGTGAAAGTTTAAAGCTAATAAAAGACAATGATTATATTAATAAACTAGTAAAAAGATTAAACTGTCAAGACAACTACACTAAAGAAAAATTAAATGAAATAGCTATAATATCAATGGAATATATAAATAAAAAATTAAAAGAAATGAAGGTTATAAAATAATTTAAATTTTCTATAATCAAGAAAACATTAAGGGAGGAAAGATATAAAATGAGTAAAAATGTATTAGTAACAGGAGCAGCAGGGTTTATAGGAGCAAACTTTGCAGAATATTTTGTAAACAAACATCCAGATTATAATGTAATAGTAGTAGACAAATTAACATATGCAGGAAATTTAGCAAATCTAAAGAAAGTGCAAGATAAAATAACATTTATCCAAGCAGATATATGTGATTTTGAAAAAATGAAAGATATTTTTGATAAATACGATATAAATGGTGTAATTCATTTTGCAGCAGAATCACATGTAGATAATAGCATAAAAAACCCATTTGTATTCACACAAACAAATGTAATAGGAACACATACACTATTAGAAACAGCAAAACAAAAATGGGGAGAGGGAAGTGATAACAAATTTGTACATATATCAACAGATGAAGTATATGGGTCATTAGGAGAAGAAGGATATTTTACAGAAACATCACCAATCAAGCCAAGTAGTCCATATTCATCATCAAAAGCAAGTTCTGATTTAATAGCATTAGCATATAAAGAAACATATAAAATGAATGTTAATGTAACAAATTGTTCAAATAACTATGGACCATATCAACATAATGAAAAACTAATTCCACATATGATTAAATTAGCATTAAAAGACGAAAAATTACCAGTATATGGAACAGGAAAAAATATTAGAGACTGGTTATATGTAGAAGATCACTGTGAAGCTATAGATTTAGTATTTCATAATGGTAGATCAGGAGAAAGATATAATATAGGTGGACATAATGAAAGAAGAAATATACAAATAGTGAAATTGATTTTACAAAGATTAGGAAAATCAGAAGATTTAATAGAATATGTAGAAGACAGAAAAGGACATGATTATAGATATGCAATAGATCCAACAAAAATAAAAAATGAATTAGGCTGGGAACCTAAAACAACATTTGAAGAAGGAATTGTAAAAACAATTGATTGGTATTTAGAAAATCCAGAATGGTTGAATTAAAAATACACTAAAAAATAAAAGAAAAATATCTAATATAGGAATAAGTAAAAGAAAAAAGGAAATGCTATATAGAATTAATGAAAATCTTTAATATATAAAGAATACAAAAGGAGAGATATAATGAAAAAGATACAAAAATGTAAAAGAGGAATAACATTAATAGCATTAGTAATAACAATAGTAGTGTTATTGATATTAGCAGGAGTAAGTATAGCAATGTTAACAGGAGAAAATGGATTACTAAATGAAGCGACAACAGCAAAAACAAGTACAGAAATAGGAGAAGAGAAAGAAAAAGTAGAACTATCAGCCGTAAAAGCAATGGGAGATGACAAAAGAGGAGAAATTACCGAAGAAAATTTAGACAAAGAATTAACAAACTATATAGGAAAAAGAGATGTAGATTATGAGCTAAGTGGAACAGGACCATTTACAGTAAAATATACAAATAGTGGAAGAAAATATATAGTAAATAAAGATGGACGTGTAGAAGAATATATACCAGTAAATGGAAAATATTACGATACAGATACAGACATAAAAATAGGAGAATATCCAGTAACAATTCCAGGAGGAGCAACAATATCAAATATACCAGGAGAATATGAAAGTGTAGAAGATGGGCTTGTAATATATATAACAAATGGAGAAGAAATAAAAGATTGGAATGCAGATACAAATTCTAACGGTATATTAGATGTACAAGAAAAATATGACCAATTTGTATGGATACCAGTAGATAAAGAAACAGCAATAATAGAAGAAGGAAAAGAAATAAAAGGAAGTACAGATACAGAAAAATATACAAGTTTGAAAAACTATGTTTCAAATATTACAAGTCCAACAAATGGACCAAGTAAATACCCAATGGCAATAAAAAAAGCAGATGGAAAATATAGTGGAATATTATATAATTTTAAAGAAGAAAATGGAGTAGTAACAGTAACTCCACTAGATAATATAACATCATCAACTTATAGAGAACCAGGAGTTGTAAGTGATGATTTAAGTAATAGTGATATAACAGAAGAAAGTATGCAAGAAGAATATAAAACAATGATAGAAAAAGTAGAAAAACAAGGAGGATTTTGGGTAGGAAGATACGAAACATCAAATATGAGCAAATGTACAGTGATAAAAGGAACAGATAATATAAAAAGTGTAACATGGTATACAATGTATAAAGGGCAAAAAGCATATAAAAATGCAAAGCTAACAAATAGTGAAACAACAAGTAGTATGATATGGGGAAGTCAATGGGATCAAATAATGATATGGATGAGAGAAGTAAAAAATGAAGTAAATACAACAAATGGACAATATTATGTAACAAATTCAATAGGAATGGGAAATTACGGAACAGGAGATAGTGATACAAGTACATCAGATCCAGTAGAAACAGGAAAAAGGGAAGAATATAAAGTAAAAAATATATACGACCTAGCAGGAAATGTACAAGAGTGGACATTAGAGGTCAGAAACACCAGATATCGACATCTACGAGGTGGCGACCACATAGACAATAATGAAAAATATACTAAAGCAAGTTATCGCGAATACGGATTCCCTTCGCGTGGCCAAGGTCATAACTTGGGGACTAGAGTCACACTTTATTAGTAGCACTGAGCCCTTATATTCCAAAAATCAAAATTAACTACAAATTAAAATCAAATAGATAAGGTAGGTAGGAAAAATTTTGTTTCAAATCAAAGTGGCGTAGACATGATGAAGTAAAATTGTTCCTACCTACCTATCATAAATGGTACACTTTACAGAACAATATAGTATAAAAAACAGGATAGATAAATATAAAATTATACTATTTACACCATCATTAAATAGAAATCATTTTTTCTTAAAAATAATAACTTTGCTAAGAACATAATTCAAAATAATAACCATAATTTGAGTAACAATTTTAGCAACAATATCATTTATTTTAAAAATATTAATCATCAAAGCAAAAGTTCCAACATCACATAAAATACCAGAAAGTACTCTACAAGAAAAGAAAGAAAATATTTCCTTTAAAAAGTCTTTTTTACTATTGGTTTTACTTTCAAATACAAATAATTTATTAGTTATATAAGCAAATAAAACGGCACAAAACCATGACAAACCACTACTAGTAACTTCTCCAATGCCAACAATTCTAGCAAAAATAAAATATGAGATAAAATTAACAATTGTAGATAATCCGCCAAATACTAGATAGCTTATAACTTCTTTATACTCAAAATATAATCCTTTTATTACTTTAAAATTAAGATTTTTTAATTTCACTTCACTTAACTTAATTTTTTCAACATTATTCTTCATTTTAAAATCAATCCTCTTATTTATTTTTTTTATTATATCATAATATATATTCATGTCAAATAAGACATAAATGTTAAATTTTATTAAATAGGTTGAAAAAATACCAACAATGATATATAATATAAGTCAAAATAATAAAAAAGGAGCTGAAAACATGGCAAAAATATTAGAAGATATTTCAAGAACATTTAACGAATTCTTACTATTACCAAATTTAACAGATGAAAGATGCATACCAGACAAGGTATCATTAAAAACACCATTAGTAAAATTCAAAAAAGGAGAAGAATCAAAATATTATGCAAATGTACCAATGGTATCAGCAATAATGCAATCAGTATCAGGAGAAGAAATGGGAATTGCATTAGCACGTGAAGGAGGAGTGGCATTTATATATGGATCACAATCTATAGAATCACAAGCTAAAATGGTCAAAAATGTAAAAAAACATAAAGCAGGTTTTATAATAAGTGATTCAAATGTAAAATCAGATACACCGCTAAAAGATGTACTTAAATTAGTAAAACAAACAGGACATTCAACAGTTATGATAACAGATGATGGAACATCTTCAGGAGAATTTTTAGGACTAGTTACAGATAAAGATTATAGAATTTCAAGAGATGATATGGATGCACCAATAAAAAATTTCATGACGCCTAGAGAAAAAACAGTATGTGCTAATGAAGGTATTAGTTTGTCAGAAGCAAATGATATAATATGGGAAAACAAAATAGCATGTTTACCAATACTAACTAAAGAAGGAAAGTTAAAATATTTAGTATTTAGAAAAGATTATGAAGAAAGAAAAAATAATCCTAACTCTTTATTAGACGAAAATAAGAGGTATATAGTAGGTGCAGGAATTAATACAAGAGATTATGAACAAAGAATACCAGCTTTAGTAGAAGCAGGAGTCGATATGATATGTATGGACTCATCAGATGGATATTCAGTATGGCAAAAGAATACAATAGATTATGTAAGAAGTAAATATGGAGATAGTGTAAAAATAGGAGCAGGAAATGTTGTAGACAAAGAAGGATTTAGATATTTAGCAGAAGCAGGAGCTGACTTCATAAAAGTAGGAGTTGGAGGAGGTTCTATTTGTATAACTCGTGAAACTAAAGGAATAGGAAGAGGACAGGCTTCAGCATTAATTGATGTAGTACAAGCAAGAGATGAATATTTTAAAGAAACAGGAATATATATCCCAATATGTTCAGATGGTGGAATAGTACATGACCACCATATAACAATAGCATTAGCTTTAGGTGCAGATTTTGTAATGATGGGAAGATATTTTGCAAGATTTGATGAAAGCCCTACAAGAGTAGTAAAAAAAGGAAATGGATATGTAAAAGAATATTGGGGAGAAGGCTCAAATAGAGCAAGAAACTGGCAAAGATATGATATGGGAGGAGATAAAAAACTTTCTTTTGAAGAAGGTGTTGATTCATATATCCCATATGCAGGGAGTTTAAAAGAAAATTTAGCAATAACTGTTGCAAAAATAAAATCAACTATGTGTAACTGTGGTAGTGTAACAATACCAGAATTTCATGAAAAAGCAAGATTAACTCTAGTTTCAGATGTTAGTATTTCAGAAGGAAGTGCACATGATGTAATATTAAAAGAAATAGATAATCAATATAAATAAAAGGAAGTCTTCATATGATTAATGAAGAAGATTACAAAAGATTTTTTCATCATGGGATAGAAAACACAAGAATTAATACAAGCAGAAATTATGTACGCATGCACAAGATTACTTTAAATATTGTGCATGCCAATATAATTTAATCTTAGAGAGGAATGAGATTACATATGGAAAAGAAAAGAATATTAACAGGAGATAGGCCAACAGGAAAATTGCATATAGGCCACTATTTTGGATCTTTAAAGAAAAGAGTAGAAATGCAAAATTCAGGAGAATATGACATGTACATCTTAATAGCTGATGTCCAAGCATTAACAGACAATTTTAATAATCCAGATAAAGTAAGAAAAAATGTAAGAGAAGTAGCAATAGACTATTTATCAGTAGGAATAGATCCAAGTAAAACAACGATATATGTACAATCAATGATACCAGAAACAGCAGAATTAACAGTATTTTATTCTAATTTAGTAACAATAGCAAGATTGCAAAGAAATCCAACAGTAAAGACAGAAATTGCACAAAAAAAAGAGCTATTTGGAGAAAGTGTAACATATGGTTTTTTAGGGTATCCTGTAAGTCAAGCAGCAGATATTACAACATTTGAAGGAGAATTAGTACCAGTTGGAGAGGATCAAGAACCATTAATAGAACAATGTAGAGAAATTGTAAGAAAGTTTAATAATATATATGGAGAGGTATTAATTGAACCTAAAGCAGTTTTATCAGAAGGAAAGAGAATTAAAGGATTAGACGGAAATGATAAAATGGGAAAATCATTAGGAAATGCAATATATTTATCAGATTCAGAAGAAGAAATAACGAAAAAAGTAATGAGTGCTGTAACAGACCCAAATAGAATAAAAAAAGATGATTTGGGAAATCCTGATATATGTATGGTTGCATATTATCATAATTTGTTTACAACAAAAGAAGATGTGAAAATAGTATGTGAAGAATGTAAAGCAGGTAAAAGAGGTTGCGTGGCATGTAAAAAACAATTAGCTAAAAATATAATAGAAGAATTGAAACCGATCAGGGAAAAAAGAGCATACTATGAGGCTCATCCAGAAGAAGTTGATAAAATACTAATAGAAGGAACAAATAGAGCTAGAGAAGTTGCAAAACAAACTATGAAAAAAGTAAAAAAAGCAATGAAGCTAGATTATTTTGAATAATGTTAATATACATTATGTAGTATAAGGAAAAGGCAAATTTAATGATGTTGCCTGCTAGTATTTATACACGAGATTGTATTAAAGGAAAAGAAAATGATTTGTATTAAAAGGAGAGAATATGTTTACAGATTATACAAAAATTATCATAAAATCAGGAGATGGAGGAAATGGAGCAGCAACATTCCGTCGTGAAAAATATGTAGCAGCAGGAGGACCAGACGGTGGAGACGGAGGAAATGGCGGTAGCGTATATTTTCAAGTAGATAAAGATAAGAATACATTGATAGATTTTAGATATAATAAAAAGTTTAAAGCAAAAAATGGAGAAAATGGAAGCGGAAGCCACTGTAATGGAAAATATGGAGAAAATTTATATATAAAAGTACCTATAGGTACAGTAATAAAAGATGCAGAAACAGGAAAAGTATTAGCAGACTTATCAAAACCAGAGCAAAAAGAACTAATATTAAGAGGTGGACGTGGAGGACGAGGAAATTCACATTTTGCAACAGCAACAAGACAAGCTCCACATTTTTCTGAAGATGGAGAAAAAGGAGAAGAAAAAGAATTAATATTAGAACTAAAATTGCTAGCAGATGTAGGACTTCTAGGCTTTCCGAATGTAGGAAAATCAACATTTTTATCAATTGTAACATCTGCCAAACCTAAAATTGCAAATTATCATTTTACAACAATAGAACCAAATTTAGGAGTAGTAAAAACTAAAAATGGTGATGGTTTTGTAATAGCAGATATACCAGGAATTATAGAAGGCGCAAGTGAAGGAGTAGGCTTAGGAATACAATTTTTAAGACATGTTGAAAGAACAAGACTTTTGTTACATTTTTTAGATGTATCAGGACAAGAAGGAAGAAATCCAGTAGAAGATTTTTATGCAATAAATAAAGAACTAAAAAAATATAGCGAAAAATTAAGTAGTAGAAAGCAAATAATAGTAGCAAATAAAATAGATGCTATGCAAGATGATACATTATTAAAAGAAGTAGAAAAATTAGCTAAAAAAGAAAAATTGGAAATGTTTAAAATATCAGCAGTAACAAAAGAAGGAGTACAAGAACTAATAGATTATGTAACAACAATATTAAAAACATTACCAAAAGAAGATTTAATAGAAATAGAAGAAAAGATAGTTTATACACTGGAAGACAAAAAAGATGAATGGAAAATAGAAAAAGTAGATGGAGTATTTAAAGTAACAGGAAAAGCTATACAAAGACTTATGGGAAGAGTAAACATAGAAGATAATGAATCAATTTATTATTTACAAAAATCACTTAAAAATATGGGCGTAGATGATAAGCTTAAAGAAATGGGAGTTTGTGAAGGTGATACTGTAATTCTAGATGACTGGGAACTAGAATGGAGAGAGTAAGATTGCCAAAGGGGACGGGCTATTTTGACACAACTAGGGGACGTTCCTTTAATCCCTAAAATTGGGGACAATGGGGACAGACCTCCTTTTGGATTCAGGTGGCATCACACTAGGGGACGTTCCTTTAATCCCTAAAATTCGGGACAATGGGGACGGACTTTCTTTTGGATTCAGGTGGCATCATCATAAAATATATGATGATGCCACCTGAGTCCAAAAGAAGGTCCGTCCCCATTGTCCCGAATTTTAGGGATTAAAGGAACGTCCCCTAGTGTGATGCCACCTGAATCCAAAAGGAGGTCTGTCCCCATTGTCCCCAATTTTAGGGATTAAAGGAACGTCCCCTAGTTGTGTCAAAATAGCCCGTCCCCTTTGGCAATCCCCTTTTCATAAGAACAGCGCCATTTCCATCATTATAATAATGTTTTCTAAACCCAACTACTTTAAACCCAAACTTTTCATACAAATTAATAGCAGGGGAATTCAACTCATTTACTTCCAAATGAACAACTGAAATGTTAAAGTCATTACAAATATCAAAAAGTTTTTGTAAAAGCAAAGAAGCAATTCCATGGCAACGAAAAGACTTTTTTACAACAATATTCATGATTTCAGCTTCATCTAGAATTAATTTTAATCCAGCAAATCCAACTATCTCATCATTAATTTTAGCAGTTATATATTTAGAATTATTACTTAACAATTCAGATTTTAAGATATCATAAGTCCAAAAATTATCAAAAGATGTGATTAAATTATCTTTCAAAATATCTAAATCTTCTAAATTCATATCAGAAATGATTATATCATAATTACAAGATTCTAATTTTTCCATGATTATCACACCTTTTTAAAATTATTTTTTTCTTCAAGTAATCTTTGAGCTTGAGGTTTTTTTAAATATAAAGGATAAAGTTCTTGAGAAACTTTATTAGAATTTATAAATTTATTAAAACCAGCTAATCCAAGATTATATGAACTTAAATTATTATCTATAGCAAAAATAGCATTAGAAAAATTGTTATTAATAATATCTTTATATATTAAAGATCCATCTCCAACAAAAGTGATTTTTTCATTAGAGTAACTATCTTTTAAAATATTGCATATATTTTCTAAAGAATCGGCTATAGGAGATACAAGTTCCGTATAAATTGAATTTTCTAGTTTATATAATGCAAAATAGCAATTAGAATGTTTGCAATCTATAATAGAACATATAAGTCCATCATTTTTTATATTATAAGCTAAAGTATGTAAAGAACTAATACCTATACAAGGAATGTCTAAACTATCATGAAAAGCTTTAGCTGTTGCAATACCAATTCTAATACCTGTAAAAGATCCAGGACCTTCGTCGCAGACAATTAAATCAATATCTTTTAAATGTAATTTTGTTTTTTCAAAAGCAGATTGAATCAAAGGCATCAAATTTTCAGAATGAGTCCTTCCTGTATTTGAGTCCATATTACATAATAAAAGTTTATTTTCTAATATTGAAACACCACATATATTACTTGCAGTATCTATGCTTAAAATATTCAAAATATACCTCCTTATTTTTCAACAATTTTATTAAAGTTAGAAAAGATATTGTCATATTTTTTACCAAATGTTGTTATGTTAAAAATTCTAGTATTTTCGTTATTAAAATCTCTTTTTAAATAAATATGAATATAATCATCAGGGAGGATATCCTCGATAATTTCTCCCCATTCAATGATACAAATACCATTTTCAAAATATTCTTCTCCACCAATTTCATAGAATTCTGAGCTGTCAGATAATCTATAAACATCAAAATGATAAATATTAATATCATCTTTTATATATTCATTAACAATAGTAAAAGTAGGGCTAGATATTTCATCATCTAAACCAAAATACGCTAAGATACCTTGAGTAAATTTAGTTTTACCAGAGCCTAATTCGCCAGATAAAACAATAATATCTTTTTTATGTAATTGTGAAGCTAGTTTTTTTGCAAAATTTATAGTGTCATTTTCACTATAAGATGTATATGTATAGTTTTTCATATTTAATTATCATCCCCTTTTTAAGGCACAAATCTGGTTGGTTGAAAAAATTTAAATTTATAATTTTTAAATGTATCACTTTCTTTTGAAAATAAATAAAGGTATAACTAACCTTAAATTTTTTCAATAATATAATGAAATTATAATATAAAAAATTAAAAAAATCAAATAAAGGTATTGATAAATTTAAAAAAATGTAATATAATCGTAACATACTTGTAATAGAAAAGAAATAAAAGTTGTAGAAGGGAAGATATACAATGTTTAAATTGGGATTTGGACAAGATATAGGTATAGATTTAGGAACAGCAACAGTAATCGCATATGTAAAAGGAAAAGGTATAGTTTTAAGAGAACCATCTGTTGTTGCAGTAGATAATAATACTGGTGAAGTTTTAGCAGTGGGAAAAGAAGCAAGAAGAATGCTAGGCAGAACCCCAGGAAACATTGTAGCTACTAGACCATTAAGAGATGGAGTAATATCAGATTATACAGTAACAGAGAAAATGTTAAAACATTTTATAAATAAAGTATGTGGAAAATTCGTTTTTTCTCCAAGAATAATGATTTGTATCCCTTCACAAGTAACAGAAGTAGAAAAAAAAGCAGTAATAGATGCAGCATCACAAGCTGGAGCTAGAAAGGTATATCTTATAGAAGAACCAATAGCAGCGGCAATTGGCGCAGGAATAGACATATCAAAACCATGTGGAAATATGGTAGTTGATATAGGAGGAGGAACTACAGATATAGCAGTTATATCATTAGGTGGTTCAGTTGTTAATACATCATTAAAAGTAGCAGGCGATAAATTTGATGAATATATAGTAAAATATATCAAGAAAAAACACAATGTAATGATAGGAGAAAGAACAGCAGAAGATTTAAAAGTAAATATAGGATGCGTATATCCTAAAATACAAGATACAGAAATGGATATAAGAGGAAGAGATTTAACAACAGGACTTCCAAAAACTATAACAATACATTCTAGTGAAATGTTAGAAGCTTTAATAGAACCAGCTATGATGATAGTAGATGCAGTTCATAGTGTTTTAGAAAGAACACCTCCAGAATTAGCAGCAGATATAAGTGATAAAGGAATATACATGACAGGTGGAGGGTGTTTAGTAGATGGTTTAGATAAATTGTTACAAGAAAAAACAGGAATAAATGTAATGATTGCTCAAGACACAGTGTCATGTGTAGCACTAGGTACAGGAAAAGCATTAGATAATTTAGATATTTTAGATGGAAAGGTAAGAAAATAATATTTTATTAAGTAAAGTATAGCCCAAGGTATAATAATATACAGTACCTTGGGAGATTTTTATATATTCTTTGTAAAATTTGGCATATGAACAATGCCGTGGGCTTTTGAAATGTCATAAAAAGAGAAAATGCTTAAAAAGCCCATTATTCTTGAATAGAAAAAATCAAGTTTTCTATATTCAAGAACATCGCTTTGCTCTAGCAAATGCACAGTAATAATTAAAAAAGAAAGGGGTAAAAAATGAAGAAAGTAGCATTTATAACATTACGGATGTAAAGTAAACCAATATGAAACAAATGCAATGGCTCAAAAATTTTTAGAAAAAGGATATGAAGTAACAGAACATACAGAAAAAGCGGATATATACATAATAAATACATGTACAGTAACAAATATGTCAGATAGAAAATCAAGGCAAATGTTAAGAAGAGTAAGAGATTTAAGCAAAGAAGCAATAATAGTAGCATGTGGATGTTATGTGCAAGTAGGAGAAGAAGAATTAAAAAAAATAGATGAAATAGATTTAATTTTAGGAAACAATGAAAAAAAAGATATAGTAGAGCATGTAGAAAAATATATAGAAACACATCAAAAAGATACCAAAGTTGATGATGTAATGTATAAAAAAGATTTTGTAGAATTTGGAGATATCACATATACAGAAAAAACAAGAGCAGTAATAAAAATTCAAGATGGTTGTGACAGATTTTGTTCATATTGTATAATACCATATGCAAGAGGAAGAGTAAGAAGTAGAAATCCTAAAAATATAATATCCGAAATAAATAAAATAGCTCAAAAAGGAATAAAAGAAATAGTAATAACAGGAATACATATAGCATCATATGGAAAAGATTTTGATAATAAATATAAATTAATTGATTTATTAGAAGAGATAAACAAGATAAAAGGAATAGAAAGAATAAGGTTAGGATCTATTGAACCATTACTAATAACAGAAGAATTTTTATTAAGATTAGTAAAATTAGAAAAAGTATGTGAACATTTTCATTTATCATTACAAAGTGGATGTGATGAAACATTAAAAAGAATGAATAGAAGATATACAACAAGACAGTTTAGAGATATTGTGGAATTATTAAGAAAATATTATAAAAATGTAATATTAACAACAGATATTATTGTTGGTTTTCCACAAGAAAGCAAAGAAGAATTTACTATTACATATAACTTTTTAAAAGAAATCAAATTTTATAAAATGCATGTATTTAAATATTCACCAAGAAAAGGAACAAAAGCAGCTCAAATGAAAGGACAAATAGATGGAAAAATAAAAGAAGAAAGAAGTCAAAAATTAATAGAATTATCAAACATTAACCAAAAAACATATAATGTGCAATATGTAGGAAAAAAAGTAGATGTTTTATTTGAAGAACAAAAAGATGGAATTTATAAAGGCCATACAAAAAATTATATTTTAATACACTGTAACGATATAAAAAATGACTTGAATAATAATAAAAGAACAAGCAATACATCTAACAAAGAAATAGAAAATCAAATATTAACAGTAAAATGTATAAAAGCACATGAAGAATATATAGAGGCAGAATTACAATAAAATTTAATACTAACTAATATCTTATGTAAAAGCTAATAATAGATAACAATACTTATAAAAAGTAAATTATAAAAAGATGTAAATGTAACAAATATGTAATATTTATGTAACAAATATTTAATATAAAAATACAAAAAAATACTTGATAAAAATTTGATATTATAGTATAAGTAATGTAGAATTTGTATAAAAATACGAAGGAGGAAATAAAAATGGCAGATTTAGGAGAAGAAAACAAAGTTACAGGAGTATTTGGTGGAGTAGAATTTAATAATGGTGAAAATAATAATGGAAACTTTAATGTAGAAAATGTAGGAAGTGAAAATAATCCAGGACAAGAAAATGCAGGAACAATAAGAAATTCAAATTTACCAATAAAATCAGGATTTTGGTCAAAATTCAAAGCATTCTGGTTACAAGATATAGATTGGAAAAAAGAAATAAAAGTAGAATTAACACCATATCAACAAAAAGTAGAAGATGAAATAAATGAATTTTTACACCAAGAAATAACATGGGAAAAAGTACATGATTTCTTATTCCAAGAAATAAAATTTGGAAAAAGCAAATAATGTTTTCTTATTTATTATATAGGTAAAACATTAATTGGTAGTTACAATTCGTAGTCAGTAACGAATTTTTAGTAAAATAATAAAAAAGGTATAGCATATTATAAAAAATTGTGCTATACTTTTTATGTTTTAAGGGAGACAAAAATTTGTAAAAAGCAAAAAAAGAGTTAAAAATAATCAAAAAGATTTTAAGAGTAATGAAAGAATAATAAAAATATTAAATAAAAGGAGGAAACAAGGGGATTTTACAAAACAGAATATCTTAAATAAAAATGTCCCTAACATAGAATGAAAAGTAAAACAATCTTTGTATGTAGTGAATGTGGAAATGAATCTAGTAAATGGTTAGGTAAATGTCCAGCTTGTAACAGTTGGAATACATTTTATGAACAAAAGGTAACAGATTCTAAAAATATAAATTCAAAGTTAAAAGAAAATGGTAATAATAAACCACAAAAACTAAATTCATATGAAGCTAAAGAAACATTAAGGACTTCAACAGGTTTTAGCGAACTTGATAGAGTATTAGGAGGAGGATTAGTAAATGGATCTTTAGTTTTGTTAGGAGGAGAACCAGGAATTGGTAAATCTACTTTAATTTTACAAATTTGTGATAAGTTAAAAGGAAGTGGAAAAGTTTTATATGTTTCAGGAGAAGAATCAGCAGAACAAATAAAATTAAGAGCCGATAGACTTAATATTAATAATGAAGATATATTATTTTTAGGCGAGACGGATATAGATATTGTTAATCAGGCAATAATTGATATAAATCCAAAACTAGTTATTATAGATTCTATTCAAACAATGTATTCAGACGAAATAACAGCAGCTCCAGGAAGTGTTAGTCAAGTAAGAGAGATTACATCACAAATTATGAAAGTTAGTAAATCAAGAGGCATTACAACTATAATAATTGGACATGTTACGAAAGAAGGAAATATAGCAGGACCTAGAGTCTTAGAGCACATGGTAGATACAGTTTTATACTTAGAAGGAGAAAGATATTTTTCTTATAGAATATTAAGAGGAGTCAAAAACAGATTTGGATCTACAAATGAGATAGGCATGTTTGAAATGAAAGAAGAAGGAATGTGTGAAATATTAAATCCTTCAGACATATTAATTTCAGAAAGAGAAGATAACCCAGCTGGTTCTTGTATAGTATCAGCAATGGAAGGAACAAGATCAATTTTAGTAGAATTACAAGCATTAACAACTAAAACAATTTATGGATTTCCAAGAAGAACAGCTAATGGAATAGATTATAATAGGTTAACATTGTTAGTGGCAGTTTTAGAAAAAAAGGCTAATTTAGCACTAGGAAATGATGATGTATATTTAAATGTAGTAGGAGGATTAAAAATAAATGAACCTTCTATAGACTTAGGAATAATGATGGTAACGGCATCAATTTATAAAAATATACCTATTCCCAAAGATATGGTCATAATGGGAGAAGTAGGACTAACGGGAGAAGTTAGAAGAATTAATTTTATAGAAAAAAGACTAAAAGAAGCAGAAAAATTAGGATTTAAAAGTTGTATAATTCCAGAAAGTAATAAAAAAGTCTTGAAAGAAAATTACAAATTAGATATAATAGGAGTCAAGAATATAAATGAAGCTATGAGAAAAATAGGTATAAAATAACTTTAAGTGAAAGGAGAATAATTTTGAGAAAAGGAAAAGAAGATAATATAACATCAATTCTAAAATTAATAGCTCCAGGCACACCTATTAGAGACGGTTTAGAGAATATATTAAGAGCAAAAACAGGAGCTTTACTATTAATTACAGATAATAGTGAAGTAATAAAAGAAGTTGTAGATGGAGGATTTATAATAAATGAAGATTATACATCTTCAAAATTATATGAACTTGCAAAAATGGATGGAGCAATTGTATTAAGTGGAGATTTAAAGAGAATACTATATGCAAATGCACAATTAATACCATCTTACGAAATATCAACATTAGAAACACGGAACAAGGCATAGAACAGCAGAAAGAACAGCTAAGCAAACAGGAGAATTAGTTATAAGTATTTCCCAAAGAAGAAATATAATTACAATATTTAAAGGTGAAGATAGATATATATTAGAAGATACAGATGAAGTACTAAATAAGGCAAATCAAGCAATACAAACTTTAGAAAAATATAAAAAAGTTTTTGATAATAAGCTAAATATATTGAATGAATATGAATTTAATGATATAGTTACATTACAAAATGTTATTGTAGCTATACAAAGAGCTGAAATGGTAATGAAAATTGTTGAAGAAATACAAAGACAAATTTACGAGTTAGGAAATGATGGAAGACTAGTAAGAATGCAACTAGAAGAATTGATAGGTGGATTAGAAAAAGAAGAGGAACTTATTATTAAGGATTACATCGTAGCAGGAAGAAAAAGAAGGACACCAGAAAAAGTAATAGAAAGTCTACAAGAACTAAAAACAGAAGATTTATTAAAAGAAACCGTAATAGCAAATTTATTAGGATATGAAAATTTTGATAACTATGATGAAGTAGGTGTATATACAAAAGGATATAGAATATTAAATAAAGTTCCAAGAATGCCATCAAATATTGTTGAAAACTTAGTAGAATCATTTAAATCATTTCAACATATATTAGCAGCAGACATTGAAAGCTTAGATGAAGTAGATGGTATAGGAGAAGTAAGAGCCAGAACAATAAAACAATCCTTAAAAAGAATGCAAGAGCAATTTGTATTTGACAATATAATTTAAAAAATTATAGTAATATAAAAAATAAGAGGTATGAATTTTAGAGAATATTAATTATAATTAATATTTTGAATGTATACATTTGATGGAAAGGATGATAAATAAAATGAAAAAAGTAAAAAATATTATATGGATAATAGCTTTAATTTTAGTAATAGTATTAATAGGAGTAATAGCATATGGATACTATCAAAAAGCAACAATGGAGGTAAAAAATCCAATAGCAACAATGGAAGTAGAAAATTTTGGAACAGTTAAAATAGAACTATATCCAAATCTAGCACCAGAAACAGTAGCAAACTTTGTAGCACTTGCAAATAGAGGGGTTTATAATGGATTAACATTTCATAGAATAGTAAAAGACTTTATGATACAAGGTGGAGATCCAAATGGTGATGGCTCAGGCTCAGCAAAAATTTCAGATTTAAAAGATGGTGGAGAAGAAACTGAATATACAATAAAAGGTGAATTTTTTGCAAATGGAGTAGAAAATAATTTAAAATTTGAAGAAGGTGTAATTGCAATGGCAAGATCAGATTATACCTCATATTCACCATCATTAACAGAAGAATCATACAATTCTGGAAGTTCACAATTTTTCATAATGACAAAAGAAAGTTCTTCATTAAATGGATATTATACATCATTTGGTAAAGTAATAGAAGGATTAGATGTAGTTCATAAAATAGAAAATGTAGAAGTAAAAGCTGCTGAGTCAGAAGATGGAACTACTAGTGAGAATGCAGAAATAAGTACGCCGGTTAATCCACCAAAAATCACATCAATATCAGTTGAAACTTATGGAGTAGACTATGGATTGCCAGAAACTTTAACACCTTTTGATTATATGTCATGGATGTATTCACAATACGGATTAGATAATTATTAAACATTGGAATAATTTTGTGAATTTTTGTAAATTATATAGATATTAAAGGTAAAAATTAAAAATATTTAAAAAATTGTATAAAAAATTATAAAATAGTTGACAAATGGGGTGCAAATAGGGTAAAATATTAAATGTGTTTGGAAAATAAACATGAAAAATAACGGTGGATGTAGCGTAGCTGGTTAACGCGCCAGTTTGTGGCACTGGAGACCGTGGGTTCGAGTCCCATCTTCCACCCCATTTTTTAAAATAAATATTGGGCTGTAGCCAAGCGGTAAGGCACCAGACTTTGACTCTGGCATGCGCTAGTTCGAATCTAGCCAGCCCAGCCAATGAAAATAGCAACTTTCAAGAAATTGAGAGTTGTTATTTTTTTATAATGTCAAACAAAATGTCAAACAAATTCGTTAAAATCAAATTTCAAATTTTCAAAAAATATTTTTTAATATGAAAAATTTTTATTATTTATTAAAAACTAATTGCATTTGCTAAAACATTTGCAGATACATTTTTTGTATTACTTTCTAAATGTGTATATAGATTTGCAGTAGTAGAATAGGTAGAATGACCAAGCCATTCTTGTATCGCTTTCATAGGGATATTCTTTGCTAATAATAAACTAGCACAAGAATGTCTTAAATCATGAAAACGAATATGTCTTAATTTCTGTTTTTTCAATAATAGAGAAAAATGGTCTGTAATATATTCTGGTCTAAATATTTTACCTGTATTATCTACACAAATATAATCTTTATATTTTTTATTGTAACTATCTCCACAAAGTTTTCTATTACTTTCTATTTTCTTTTTGTGTAGTAATAAATTTTCTTTTATTTCAGGTATTAATGGTAATGAACGATAACTAGAACTATTTTTAGTTTTATCTTTTAAAAGTAATGTTCTTTTATCATCTACAATAGTTTCTACAACTTTATGCTTAATAGTTATAGTGTTGTTTATAAAATCAAATGCAGACCATTTTAAACCTAAAACTTCACTTCTTCTTAAACCATAAAAACTAGCAAGTAATATTACTATTTCTAGTGGATCTACTTTAGATTTTTCAAATAATATTTGTAATTCTTCTAAATTATAGCAATTACCAATAAATTGTTCTTTTTTGGGTCTTTCAATTTTATCAGCAGGGTTACTAGGTATAATATCAAGTTTCATAGCATTATCTAAGGCTTTTCTAATATTTGCATGATAATGTAATATAGTATTTCCAGTTAATCCTTTTTTATATAAAGAGTCATAAAACTTTTGTATATGAACAGGTTTTAAATCTTTCAATTTAATATTTTTTCCTTTAAAATATTCTGTTACTTTAGTAACAACAGTTTTGTATGAACAATAAGTGTTTTCTTCAATTTTGTGTTTATAAGATTCTAACCATTCATTAAGATATACTTCAAAATATTTTTCTGATTCACTTTTTTCAAAAGAACATTCTACTGGTAAATACTCTTTATAATTTTGTTTAATTTCATCTAATTTTTGGTTTGCTAGTCTTTTATTATTTCCTTTTTCTGATATTCCTGTTGGAATCCACTTTTGTTTTCTTTTGTTGTTATTATCTCTATAACTTAAAATAACATAGTATAAACCATGTTGAATAAATAGGTTTGCTGTTATATTCATAAATACTCCTTTCTTTGTATAACAACTAAAATTAACCTACTTATTGATATCGTAATCATAATACCATGAAAGCAAATTAAATTCTAGTCATATTTCCTTTTGATTTGTTAAATAGCTAATAATATTTCTTTTTGGTATTTTATATTGTCTACCAACTTTTAATGCTTGAATTGTATTGTTTCTCACTAATCTATAAGCAAGAGTAATACCAATACCTAACATTTCTTTTAATTGAGTGATGTCTACTAAATCTGGATATGAAGTAAACATCATTTCATAATTTTCTTTAATACTACCCATATTGTTGGTCCTCCTTTCTTAAAATTTATAACAAAAAAAGACTTATTATCGATTAAATAATAAAGCCTTATTAATAACTATAATTACATCTATGTTTATATTTTTGTGTTGGAACTTTTAAATTCATATTTATCATTTTTGGTATATCAGAACCAACATTTATTTTTCTATCTATAATTAGATTACCTTTTCTATTAGTATGATAAATACTAGGATTATATTTAGCAAAAGTATAATCAGATATATTATTGCAACTATATGATAATTCTATTGCATCTTGTCTTTGCTGTGCTAACATTTGCTCATAACTATTATCATTTTTCTTTGGTCTATCATAAGTTTTAAAATACTCTTGTAAATAAACTTTCCTTTTTTCCATATTCTCCTTTTTGCGATTTTCTTTTTCTTGTTTATTTCTTTTATCTGCTCGTACAACTTTTGAGACATATTGAGTTGTAGTTCCTACAATTTTTGATATTTCAGTTTGTTTTAAATGTTGATTATAATATAAGTCTAAAATCTGTTCTTTAGTATTCAATTATTTTTCATCCTCCTTCACTTTGTTACGTATTAAGAAAATGTAGTTAAGCATAGCTTAAACATTTTCTAAATCCTTTGGTTAATTTTTTGTTTGCAATATTTTAAATACAATTCGCCTATTGACATTTGTTATTAATTGTTGTATTATTATATTGTAAAAAATCTTACATAACAATTTCATATTGTTATTATACGATTATAATTTATATTTGTCAATACAATTCTAAATATTTTATTAAAATTTTTTACACAATAAAAATTGAAGGAGATAAAAAATGAGAGAATTACCTCGCCATCTTGTTTTAAAAGACTTTTATATATGGTTTAATATGAAAGATAAAGAAGAATATTATGCAACACCATTATATTTATATAATGTATTAAGAAAAGATACAGACAAAGAAAACGATGAAGAAAAAAAGAAAGATGAAACAAGAGTATATTTAGAATTAGAAAAAGATATTTCAAAAACAAAATTAAATAAGAAAAAAGAAGTTATTAGACAACCTTCAACTATTTATATTCATTATGCAGAAAGCATAGGCTCATTGTTAATAAATTTTTTAAATGCTGATTTTTCATCTTTTGAATCTGCATATAATACATTTTTTTATGCCTATGGTTTTGAATTAATAAAAGAATATACACCTTACATATATTCAAAAACTGATGAATATATAACAGATGTAGAATTTATGAAAATGCTAAAAGATATTTATAACACAAGCCTAGATGATTTATTAGAATGGCAAGATAATTTCAAGAAATGTGTAGATTTTGTATATAACTTAAATGGAAATGAAGAATTAAAAGAACACAATACATATTCAAAATTTGTTGCTTATACAATTAAACACAACGAACTTTATACATATTCACAAGATGTAGAGGTTATATTAGATAATTATATAAATATACACAACCATCATCACAATAAAAGTATAGAACATTTAATAAAAGGTATTGAAGAAAAAGACCCAAATTTAGAATTACACAATGTTTATACAAGTACAAAATTAAGGAGTATTTGTTTTACTATATTAGATCAACTTGTAAAACAAGAAAATTTGTCAATTAAAACTTGCCAAATTTGTGGTAGATATTTCATACCAACCTTTAGACAAAATGAAATTTATTGTGATTTGAAAAATGTTGATGGTAGTCCAACTTGTAGAGATAAAGGAGCGAGTGAAACTTATAAAAAGAGTCTTGAAAGTAATCCAGCATTATTACTTTATAGAAGAACATATCAGCAAAAGGTTATGACAGTATATAGAAACAAGGACAATAAGCAATTAAAGAAAGATTTTGACAAATGGAAGAAAGAGGCACAAGAGAAAATTAAATTATTCAAAAAAGGCAAACTAGATGAAGATACTTTGTATAATTGGATGGTTGAAAATAAATAAATTATTATCAATAATATATAGTAAAATTTTAAGTTTAATGCTATAATAATATTAGTTTTGAAAGGGTGATAAAAATTGGATAATATAAATTTAATGGAATATTGGCTAAATAGTGCAGATAGAGATTATGAGACAATGAAAATAATGTTTGAAAATAAAAGAAATACATGGTGTTTATTTTTAGGACATTTAGTAATAGAAAAATTATTAAAAGGATTATATGCAAAGAATAATGAAGAAAATCCTTATACAATAAAATCTCATAACTTATTAGCACTTGCTGAAAAATGTAATTTGGAACTGACAGATGAGCAAGTTGAAAAGTTACAAATAATTACACAATTTAATATAAGTGCTAGATATGATGATTATAAAGAAAGTTTTTATCAAAAATGCACAGATGAATACACAGCTATACAAGTAAAAAATATAGAGGAGGTTTACACATGGTTGAAAAGGCTATTAACAGAGAAATAATGGAATCTATACAAAAATATATAGAGAAAATAAGTCAATATTATAAAATAGAAGCAATTATATTATTTGGTTCTTATGCAAAGGGAACAGAAAATGAAGATAGCGATATAGATATAGCAATAATTTCAAGTGATTTTAATGATATTATTGAAGATGGGGCTAAATTAATTGGCTTGACTTGGAAAATTGATACTAGAATAGAGCCACACCCAATTACTGCAGAAGATTATGAAAATGTTTCAAATCCTTTTGTAAAGGAAGTTATGAATACTGGAATTAAAGTAGCATAAATAAATTTATTAAATAATCCTATAGAAATACCTATGGGATTATTTTTAGCTAAATACTGGTATTTTACGTAAATGTGTGATATAATGGGCGAAGATTAAATTTGATAATCTCCTTTGGGAGTTAACATATATAACAAGTAAACAACACAATAAATATTGGAGGAGGAATATTTATGAGAAAAAAACGGTTTATATCAAAGTTATTCATAATACTTTTGGCTATCTCTTTAAGTGTAGTAACTGTCATTATTTCAAGTAAAATAATATTTGAAAAAATGCAAAATGAACAAGAAATGATGAGCAATTACGAAAACAAAAAAGAGAAATGTGAATTGTTAAAAGACATTGCAAAAGAATCAATTCAAGAAGGAGTTGGCATAGATACGAGAAAAATCTCTAATGATGAAGTACAATATCGTATCTATAATGATAATGAAAGTATAATCTTCTATTATTATTTGCAAGAAGACTCGACAACCGAACATAGATATAATGCAACAATTACATTATCTAATGAGTACAGAATTTTGGAGGAAGAATATAGCATTGAAATAGAAAGTTTGGATGAATATATTAAATCTTATAATTCTGGAAATAGGTTTTTATCGGTCATGTATGCTATTCTGCTTGTTCTCGGTTTTTATTTCTTACTATGCATTTTAGTAATTATAATTTCATTTTTACTAAAAATATGTGTAGACAAAAAGAAGAAAAAACTTGTAAACAATAATTTGTTAGGAGGTAAAGACACAATGAATTTTTTGGGACAAAGGTATTTAATTCATGGATGGAGAGATAGTGAACATGTATTAACCGCTAAAGAACTTCACGAACGGGTAATGACAGATAGCAAATCTGATTATAATTGGATTGCACCTGCAAGAGAGCTTGTAAGAATTTGTAAAAAAACAAGTTTTCCATCGGACTATGCACTTGATATCAAAATTGCTATTTTAAATTGCTTTGCTAATATCGAGCACAGAGCAAATTGCGGTGGCGACCGTTATTGTGATGATTCAGCAGATAAAGAGGCAGTTCAATACTGCTACAATTCTTTGTATGGTATTGACAATGAAGAAGCAATCGTAGCAAGAAAAAGATATCTAACTGAAATGATTGACACTGCTTCATATGTTCGTTTTATGGATTCACTCTATCATCCAGGTCCTACTTTTAAGAAACTTCGAGAAGACTGGAGTAAGTCTAAATTTGAAGAATACATTTCTCAAGAAAAAATTGACTTCAAACAATTGATTGAGACTCTGCGTAGCAGTTTTACTGAAGTCATCAAGACTGCAGAATCGAATGGAGAATTTGAAGAGGACGAAAAAAAAGATAAAGAAAGTTGGAAAATGTTCTATCAAAAAATGAAGGATCTCTAATATTAAACCGATTAAACTCAAAGGAGCATTTGGAATTTTCCGAATGCTCCTTTAAAACATTTCAAGTTCATCTTCTTTTTCTTGTTCAAATTCTAGTTGCTTTTCTGGATCAATAAAAGTACGAGTTTCATCTTGAAAATTTTCAACTAATTCTTTTGATTCTCCAATACCAAATTTATGACAAATCCAAACTATAAATTTATCAATAATTTTGTGTAAATGGTTATTTTCTTTTTCTAATGACCTAATTTTACTTTTGTATTTATACTCAATATCAAATTCTTTGTTTTGAAATTCTTGTTCTAATTCTCTTTTTCTATTTTCAAATCTTAAATCCAGAGTATTATTTTTCTTTTTATATTCGTGTTCTAAATGTTCTACGGTATTGTGTAATTCTTTATTATCAGCAAGTATAAAATCTCTTTCTTTTTGGTATTTTTCAGCTTTATTAACTAAATTTACTTGTTTTGACAATTCATTGTGTAATTTTAAATTTTCTTGATACAATTCCATAATTTTATCATCTTTTGGCTTAATAATTTCATTTTCTACTTTTTCTCTATTAAGTTTTATTAGTTTAATATCATTTATATCTGGTGTTTTTGGTAATTCTAGTTTTATATTATCTAATACCTTTTTAGTGTTTTCAAAATTAGTCAGTTTCTTTAAATCTTCTATTTTCTCGTGTTTTGCACTAGTTTCTTCTACTGGTAAACCTCTCTCTAAATCAAAGCCTTTTGAAGTTATATATTTGTGAAAAGCATTTTGTAGTTGTCTGTAACTATCTCTGCCTTTCCAAAAATCTCTACAACATATTTTATCAATAGCATTTCCTTTTTTATCTTTTGTATGAATTACTGGTATATATACTAGGTGCATGTGTGGAGTCGTTTCATCTAAATGTACTGCTGCTGAAATAATATAGTTTTCTCCAAGATTTTTGTAATTACATACAAATTTATAACTTTCTTTGAAGTATCGTTTTGTTTCTTCTAAACCGATTCTATTAAAAAAAGCATTATCAGAAGTAATCATCATTTCACACATTATAATGCTATTACTTCTAATATGACCCTGTAAATTATATTCTTTTTTCATTTTATCAAATTCTTTTATATAAGTTAGTTCATTTTTCTTACACCAAAAATTAAGATGTGTTCTTGTGGGGTCGATATCTTTATTAGAATGACCTTTTGACTTTCTATCATTGTGAATGTATGACCCCTGTGCATCCACTCTTGTTAATTTATCATTTCTTATAATAGCATAGCTCATATCTTCTTGTACCTCCTTTTTTGCTCAAGATATTCTTTGAATGTCTAACATACTAGACAAACAAGTTTGTCAGTATGGCAGGGTTTTGCAACCCCACACCCCAAACCTAAAAATTGCTATTCGAATTTTTAGGTTATTTCATAAAAAATGCTTGTCGCAATTTTTATGAATATGAGTAAAAAAAGAATTTTTTACTCACAACAAAAAAGCACTTATGCTTTTTTGTATTCACTTTAGCAACTATCAAGCAGAAACCAGAGGGAGAGAGCTAAAGTGAATTAGGTGTAATAATCCCATTGCTACAAATAGAATTATTACACCTATGTATGCTGAAACCATCGGTCGTTCGCCTCGTTTCATAGGTAGTCTAGTAAGTAGCTTTGCTACTATAATTGCTGATACAGTTAAGTATCCTTGTTCATACTTGCCCAAACTTTTTACAATTACAAATCCATTTCAAGTTTTGCCACCGAATACTCTTTTATTATTGTGAGTTTGTGTTCTAAAATCTCACTCACGCATTTTGTATAATTAGACTGCTTATACAAATACGAATGAACTTTATAGCATCGGCTCATCACACCAAACACTTTTTAAGAGGTGTTGCATTTCTCTTTTATATAACAAAAAAACTACTTATAGATTTAAACTACAAGTAGTTAGTTATATTTATTATTAAATTAACCCTCAAAATTAAGAATGAGGCAATAAAATTAAAAATTGATATAACAATATTATTGTTATTATTGATTTTTATAATTTTTAATATTAGAATAATGATATCAATAAGTATAAAAGTTGTTATTACATTTATAAATTTTGTCAAACAAATGTCAAACAAATTCATTTGAAAATTTGATTTTACGAAAGTGTTGAAATAAAAATATTTTTGAAATTTACAACCATAAAATACTGATAAATAAGCATATTAAGTAGTAAAAAGTAATTTTAAATAATTGTAAATATAAAATGAAAGGTACGACTTTGACTCTGGCATGCGCTAGTTCGAATCTAGCCAGCCCAGCCAAAAAAACAAGCAACTTTCAAGAAATTGAGAGTTGTTATTTTTTTGCCTGTCTAACAAAATGTCTAACAAATTAAAAATTTAATAAATAATTTTATTAATTAGTAATGATTTTAATAATCGTTAAAAACAAAAATAAAATATTTGTGAAAAAATACGTTAGAATTCGTTGTAAATCAGTAGAAATTAAAGTATAATAAAAACATCCTTTTCTCAAAGGAAATCTTTGCGAAGGGAGGATTGTCCAATGAACAACGCAGATTTAGTATGGCATTTGGTAGAATTACTACTACAAAAAGAAAAAGACTTAAATCAAGTAGCTCTTGGCCAAGCCAAAAATGACAACAAGCCAAATGACCATAAACAAGATGAGGTTTAGCTAACCGAATTTATGATAATGTAGCACTACCGTTTTAGCTACATTATCTTTTTTTTATAAAAAATAAAAAGAACAAAATGCTACCGCACATTTAGCTCTTTTTGACTATCCAATGAACTTTTGTTACTTAATTAAGTTAAATATAGTATACTACTTTTTTTATTATATGTCAAACGATTTTTAAAAATTCACATTTAATTCATATTTAATTCAATTTTAAAAATTTTTCTTAATATATATAACATTCTCGAAAAAATATTACAAAAATATTAAATTTTTATGACAAATACACTAGATACACTTATATTATACCACATTTCAACGAAAAAGTAAAAAGAAACTGGTTTAGCAAAAATCAATAAAAATTATTGTAATTTATTTTTGGCTTTGATATAATAATTTTGAAAAAGTATAGTCATTTTGCGGAGGAAAAATGGAGAACAATTTATCAAAAGCATATACAGAAATTTTATTGATTCTATCATATATGGAACAGAAATATATTGATATGATACCAAAAAAAATATTAGAATTATTTAATGAAGAAAAAGACAAGAATTATCAGCCTAATATAAATCCTAATACATCTTTAGCAGAACAAAATTTGCAAAGAAAAACATTGGCATTATTAGCAATGTTAAATTTAAACTATTGGTGCGAAGATGAAAATGAAAAAAAAGAATTATTAAAAATGTATTCTGAAAATGACAAAAAAATTGAGGCAGAAATGAGAGAAAGATACAATCCAGATAATATATTTAAGAAAAAAGAAAAAGTAGAACAAAATAATGAAGTTAAGCAAGAAAATACAGAACTAATTGAATGTAAAGAACAAAACATATTTAAGAAAATTTTAAATAAAATTATGAAATTTTTTAAAAAGTAATTATTAAAAGGATAAATTATGAGTAACTATAATTTTGGAAATGTAGATATAGAATTTAATACGAATAAAATATTTTTACTAGCTCAAATGTTATACAGGATAGAAAGTTTAGAAAGCAAAATAAATGAAGATAACAGCAAAGTAGCACATTTAGCTGCAAGTTTTAATGGTTTCAAAAAAATAATTATGGAAAACCGAAAAGGTCTAGAAGAATTTAATACTTTTAAAAATAATGCTGAAGAAGAAAATATGTGGGCTGAATATGGAGAATATATTGCAAGTTTTGCACAAACTAATATGAAAGAACTACAAGAGGCAAATCCAGAAATGGCAGTAGCAATGGAAAACTTATTGAATACAGACTTTTTTAAAGAAGTAGAACAAATGAATAAAGAATACTCAAATGAAATGCAACAAAGATTTATAAAGCAAACACAAGATTATAAAGAAAATGCAGAGAACATTATAGGTAATACTAATGTTAAAAAAATTATATATATGCCATTTACACCAGAATTATTTAGTATAGAGCCTTGTTGTTTATCAGATAAAAATAATAATGGAGAGTTTGCAGTACAATTTAGCATTCCAATAGATGAAAAAGAGTTTGAAGAAATGTTTGGAATGGAATATACAGAAGGGATAGAAAGTGTAATACTATTTCACGAAAAAATGCATGCAGACATACCACCAAAGAGTAAAGAAAACTTTAAAAATCCAATGCAAAGAGAAATAGATTCACATTTAAAACATACTGTTATTGAATTATTGGCAAATGGAGAAATGGGAATAGACATAGCAAATCATTCAAATTGCTTTCAAAGTGTATTTCATACAGGGAAAATACCATATAAAGATAGAACACTTAAAACTGATGACTTACAAGAGTTAGGAATGAAAGATAACGAACTCCTAAATACAGACTTAAATGAAAAGACATGGAACGGAACAGAACATTTTTCAAAAGAAGATATGGGAATTATAAAAATAAGAGGAATGATGTATCCATATACCTTAATGTATAAAAATAGAAATAATACACAGCAATTAGAAAATGTTATAAGTGAAATACAAAGAGATATACTGCTAATTGAAAAAATTTACGGAAAAGAATTTGCAGAAAAAATACAAAATATCGATTTTTTGAAAACTGTTCAAAGTAGTGTGAAGCCATATAACAATGTATTAGAATTTGCTGAAGGAATGTCAAGAGAATTATTGGGTATTGAGCAAGTAAGAGCAATCCATATTGATGATAAATATATAGAGCAAAAATTCGAAAAAATAGCTGGAGTGATTACCAGTAGCACAGAAAATGATTTATCATTTATTCTTGAAGGAATATGTGGAGAAGATGTATCTAAAATAGATATGAGTAGTCTATCACCAGAAAATTTTAGAAGATTAACATTTGATAGTAAAACTATTTTTTCAGATGAACAAATAAAGAGATTTCATCCAGAAAAACTTTTAGAGCAAGGCAAAAAATTTTCTAATGTTAAGGCGAAAAAAGGTCTTCACGAAAAAGGAATTAATGGTAAAGGAACTAAGATTGCTATACTTGATAGATATTTTGATAGTTCAATAATTGAATTTGAAGGCAGAGTGGTTAAGCATATTGTACTAGAAAAAGATAGAAATGGGGAAAGTGTTGCAAATATTATATTTGAAAGAGGTAAAGAAAATGATTTTCGTAAAGAATATAAAGAAAAATATATGGATGGCTCACATGGAAATACCACGGCTTGTTTAGTAGCAGGTAGTGAGTGTGGGGTAGCTCCAGAAACAGAAATGTATATATTTAGTGTTGGTAATATATCATGGGAAGAATCTAAAGAAATGATGTTAGAATATATTGTAGAAAGCGATATTAAACCAGATATAATTTGTATATCAGCTGATATACAAACATCAAGAGAAGGTCAAAAAAAGTTAGATAAATTGGAGAAAAAAGGATGTATTCTGTTAGATTCTAGCAAATTTTGGAAGGATTTTTCATGGGGAAGAACTAGTAATAATGGTGAAGTAGTGTTATTAGATGAATTACTAAAAACAATAAGTAATAGAGAAAGTGATAAAAATAGTAGGACTAATAAAGTAATAAAAAATATTCCTAGTACAGTAATATTACCAGCTACAGGAAGGACTAATATACATATGGGAGAAGATGGAAAACCAATATATAAGTATAATGGCAGTCTTTGTGGTGCTAGTTATGCAATACCTCAAATAGCAGGGCTATTTTTATTAGCAAGACAAATAGATTCTTCTATAAGATATGATGAATTTATTAATGTTGTAAAAAATCCTAAAAGATTAAATCCAGAGGGGATGATGTATGTAGATGCAGAAGAAATTTGTAAAGAAATTAATGAAAGGAAAAAGCAAGTTATAGAATCTCAAGAAGTACAAGAAAACAATGAACGAAATTCAGTAACACCAACTACAATCGAACATGACACACAAGAAATAGGATTACAAGAAATAAATAATGTGATTCATGAAATAAAGCAATGTCAAAAACAAAAAGCAGAGAAAAGGGAACAAGTTTCAAATAATTGTAGAAAGATAGATTTAGAATGGAAAATAAAGGTTTAGAAGAAATTGAAGAATTAGTAAAATTAATATCTTTTATATCTCTTGTTTTTACCTCAATATCATCAATACCTAAATCAAATACTTTTATAAACTCGACTAATCTTTTTTTGTATTCTTTATCATTAATAATTTTTGAAGATATTAAATGATTAATTGCCATGGGGACTAGTAATATCTATAATGGATAAAGTAAAAAACAAGAAAGATTATGGTATTCTGATAAAGCGTTAGAAAATTTATGGACAAGAACAGAATTAGAACATCAAATTGCAACGAACTTATATAATAGACAAGCATTGTTAGAAAATAAAATAAGTAATTATGAGGAAACATTACCTATAGAGCTGGGAAAAAGGGCATTGGAAATGCTAAAAGATCCATATATATTTGATATTACTTATAATGAGAAAGCTTTGGAAAAAGATATTGAAGATGCATTAGTATCTAATATTACAGATTTACTTTTAGAATTTGAAAATGGTTTTGCATTTGTTGGAAGACAATATCATTTAGAAATTGAAGGAGAAGATTATTATATAGATTTACTATTTTACAATTTAAATTTAAAATGTTATGTCGTAGTGGAATTAAAAACTGTTAAATTTATACCAGAATTTGCTGGAAAATTAAATTTTTATTTGAACGCAGTAGATATGCTTTT
>CALXAB010000004.1 GCA_944386175.1 uncultured Clostridia bacterium | reverse complement strand
TTCAAAGGTTATACCCTTTTCTGCCTCAAGCACAAATTTTTCATACCGTTTCATAGTTTATACCTCCTTAAGTGATAGTTTTATAACGGTTTCAACATAGCTATTGCTATTATGTTAATAATACAACATTTTCTTGCATTTTGCAAATTTTGTAAACTTCGAATTTATCTAATTTATATATTTAATTCTTTTTCGTAACTATATTGTGGCGATTTTATTGAATAATTAAAATATGACTTTTCTTTATCTATATTATCATTTGAATAATTTTTATTTCTTCTTTCATTGTGTCTAAATATTCCTTTCAAATTTTCTCTTGTGTATTTTGTATTTCTTATTATCGCATAACTCATTTTTCCCCTCCTTACTCTTGCTAAAAAACACAACTAAATTTTTATATTATTATTATATCTTCGTTATTTTCACCTATAGGGTGTAGTTGTTTTTGACTATCTAAATAGTTATTTTCACCTATACCCTCTAGGTATTTTTCACTATATTCATTTAACTTTTCTTTATTAAGAATAATCTGCCTACTTTCTACTTCTTTATTTTCTTTTTTAAATTTTAATCTAACTTCTATATATCCCTTTTTCTTTAATGAACTTACTATTTTTGAAACTCTATCGGAGGTTACATTTACAATACTTGCTATATATTTATTACTTGCAAAGCAACTTCCTATTTCATCACTTAAATATGAAATCATTGATAATACAATTTTTTCTTTGTCAGATAATTCTTCATTCAATAAAATATTTAATGGTATCCATAGCCCTTTCAAATTGCTCATATAACTCTCCTTTCTTTTGTTTCTAATTCATTCCACAATCGATTTTGTGACTTTTTTATTTACTTTTAATAAATTTTAAAGTCAAAAAAATAAACCATAAGATTTTGTTTCTTAAGGTTTATTTAATATTTGAAACATTTTTCTATATACTCATGTAACATTTCTCTTTAATAAATTTCTTTATCTCTTTTTCATCTCTTCCCTCATAATAAGGAATAAGTAAAGCCTTAAATTCTTCTGTTAATTCTGCTGGAATTGCTATAATGCCTTTTCCTTTTGAGATTAAATAATGATTACTATAAATTACTGCTGTTCTTTTATTTCCATCTATAAACACTTGTTTTTTCATTGTGTATAATAAAAGTTCGATTGCTCTGTCTATATCATCCAGTTCCTTACTAAAAATTTCTTCTAATTCTTCTTTTATTACACTTTCAATAGGCAAATCTGGTTTCCATGTTGTTCCACCTATTGTTACTGGTGTATTTCTTACTTTACCTGCTGTATAATAAAATCCTTCTTCTACCATTTTGTTTATTTCGCATAATAAAGCAAAGCTTGTATCACTTAAAATAACATTTTTATTTAATATAAATTCCCAAGCATGTTTTAGATTTACTATTTTCATTATATCTTCTGATGTCATATTATTTACTTTTCCACCTTCAATAATACTTTCCGTATCTGCAAATGTAGTTGCAACACCTTCTAATATAGCTTGTTTATAGATTGTATCTACTAAATGTCTTTTAGCAAAGTCTATATTTTGTTCTACTTTTTCTGATAATTCTTCTTCTGTATAATTTAATTGTTTTAGTTTTTTTGTTATTTCTCTTATTTGTTTTTTTAATTGTTTTGCTTTAATACTATTGTTTAGTACTAAATTATATAATTCATCTGAATATTCTCCAACATATTTTGTTAAAGCAACTCCATCTTCTTTATAATGCACATATATATATTTATTTGAATTATTTTCTCTTATTTCTACTGATCCATATGCAAGTGATTGTAATTCATGTTCAAGAACCTGTTTACTTTGAAGAAGATTCATAATTTCAATTTTTTCTTCCATGATTTTCCTCCTTATAAATGTGAAACATTTTTGCTTAATTTATTTAATTTTGTTTCACATTTATATTATAACACAAAATCCAAAAATGTGAAACATTTTTGGATAATTTCGTTTATTTTGTTTCACATTTGTATCATTTTTTTGTTTTATGTATTGAAAGTATGTGTTTTTTTAAAGCATTTTGATATACAAATTTTAAGAGTATCAATATTTTCTTGGTTTTCACTTTCTGCTCGTTCAGAATTGTGGCTTTGGCTAGGCGTTCGAGAAAGATATTCTGGGAGGCGTACTTTTTGTACGTTGACCAGAAATCTTTTGAAGAACAACAACGCCAAAACGCAATTGTGGACGAATCTATGTAAAAACTGGTGCTAACAACAACACTCATGTGTATATTGCCCACCATTTTCTCTAACTCCTGGCAAATATGCTTTTATATATCCTGGTTCTAGGTTACCTTTATCAAAAGGTGGATCTAATAATTTTATTATTCCATTTTCTTTATCTACTAAATGATTTTCTAGGCTTTCCATAGAAATATACTTTTTATCATTATCTCCTGCATTTGATATTATACTCCAACTTTGAGAAATACTATCAATTCTACATTCATCATTTTGCATACTTCCTAACACATTTCCATCATCCATAAATGCTCTTTTGTACCATCTACCATCCCATCCGTTTGTGTTTAATGCTTTTTTTAAATTTATTTTTATTTCTTCATATTTTTGTACTTTATCTACATCAGCTTTTCTTTCACATATTTTTATAAATCTGTCTAAAATATTATACAAGAAAAATCCTAGCCATACGCTTTCTCCTTTTCCTTTGTTTCCAACTGTACTAAAGCCATCATTCCAGTCTCCTGAACCTATTTTGGGCAAACCATTTTCTCCGAAATTTAAACTTTTTTCTATTGATTTTATACAATGCTCATATATTGTTCCTGTTTCTTCTGAACTTAAATATTTATCATATTTTTCGTCTATATTTTGTTTTAATATTTCTCCTTTTAGATATGGTGTTTGTATATCTAATATTGTCTCGTCTCCTGTAAAATTAATATATTCTAGTGTTAAATATGGTAGCCATAATAAGTCATCTGAAAATCTTGTTCTTATTCCACGGCTATTTTCATCATGCCACCAATGTTCTACATCTCCTTCTATAAATTGATGTTTGCTGTGTTTTATAATTTGATTTTTCATTATTTGAGGTTCTATATATTTTAATGCTAGTGTATCTTGTAATTGATCTCTAAATCCAAAAGCTCCTCCTGATTGATAATACCCACTTCTTCCTAATAGTCTACTTTCTAATGTTTGATATAAAATCCATCCATTTAATAAAATATTTGTAGATTCTAATGGGGTATATACTTGTAGTTTATTTAAAGTTTGTTTCCAATAATTTTTCACATTTTCTAATTCTTGCTTACAGTTTTGAATTTTACTATATTTATATGCTATATTTTTACAATCTATTATATGCTCTTCTGCTCCTAATATTATTGATATTTCTTTATTTGAAAAACTTTCAATTTCTACTTCTATTTCATATGTTATACATGATTTTTTTCCTAATGAATCTTCATTATTTAATGATAATTTTCTTATTCCATCTGGATTTGATAATCCTCCATCTCCTAAAAAGAATTTTTTATCTCCTGTATAGCTTTTTATTTTTTCACTATTTGAAACATATATATACATTTTTTGTTCTTGATTTGAATATAAATTTTTAGCACATATTATATTGTTATTTGCATTAAAATCTAAACTAATATTTGTATCTGTATTTATTTCATCTTCTCCTATTACTGGTTTTATATAGTAATATATTTTTAGTTTTTTTCTATTTGGTGTATTATTCTTTAAGTTTAATATACCTATTTTTACACTATCTTCTTTTGGAACAAATATTTCTAGCTCTTGTTCTATTCCGTTACTTTTATGAATATATTTGCAATATCCAAAACCATATATAATATTGTAATTTCTATTATCTGGCATAGGATTTAATCCCAGAGACCATACTTTTTTATTGGTTTCATCTTTTATATATATTATTTCCGAAGGTGTATCTAATCCTGGTTTATTTTCCCAACTTGTTACTCTATTTAGTTTACTATTTTTATACCAACTGTATCCTCCCATATTTTCTGTTACTATTGTTCCAAATTTTTTATTTGCCATTATGTGAGACCATACTGTTGGTAGCCTATTTTCTTTATTTACTTTAATTAAATATTCTTTTCCATCATTTGAGAATGCACCATATTCATTATAATATTTCAGTTCTTCTTTATTTTCTAAAATATTTATATCGTCATTTAGTTCTTCTTCGAAATATATTTTATTTTCTTCATTTCCTATTTCCTTGTTGTTTTCTAAATATTCTTCTTCCATTTCTTTTAGACTATTTTCTAGTCCTCCTTTTGAGCTATCTATTATGATACTTGAGACAAATTCTAATAGTTCAATATCTTCTTTGCTTATTTCTCCTTTATTTAAGCTAAATATTCCTGTTCTAATATTTTTTAAATATGACATTTGGCTATTTAGTATAGAATTTTCTATTTCTTCTCTCACATAATTTTCATAACTATATTTTTCTTCATCTAATATTACAACTTCTGTTAATATGTTTTTTATTTTTAAGAATTCATATGCTTTTAATACTTCATCAATAACATATGTTTCATTTACATTTTTTACTTTTACTAATATTATAGGATAATCTCCTGATATACCATATTTCCACAATTCACTTTGACTAAATTGTTTTTTATTATATTTTTTAATTTTATTTTGTCTTACTGGATTATCAAATATTATATATGATGCTATTTTTTGATAGTTTTCTATATCTTTTCCTTTTATTCTTAAATATCTACTTTCTGCTTCTACTCTTGCTCTAGATAATTCAAATGCTTTGTTAGAATTTTCATTTATCATATATTTTTCTATATTTTCTATTATATCTTTTTTTTCTTCCCCTACAGATAGTATTAAGTTTAAAGTTGCTTTTTCTTCTGGCTTTATTTTTACTGTTCTTTTTATGGCTACTATTGATTCTGTAGTTAGTCCTATCTTTTTTGATAATGGAATTGAGTTTTTTACCATATTAGGAATTCCTAAATTTCCTCTTCCTAAAAACTTTTCTTCTTCAATTTCGTATTCTAAATCCCCAATTGTTTCACTATTTGTGGATAAGTTTATTCCTAAATATATATCTTTTTCTTCTTTATTTCTAGTTTTATGTTTTACTATTATACTATTTGTATCTTCGTCATATTGGTAAATCAAAAATAATTTGTTAAACGCTGGATGTGCATAATCTTGTTCTTTTTTTGATAATGTTGGTTCAAAGTATGATGTTATTTCTATTATTTCTTCTTCATTTCCCGTATTTTCTAGTATGACTTTTCGTATTTCTACTGCTTCTGTTGGTGCTATTGTTGTTTTTATTCTTGTTTTTATGTTTCCATTTACTATTTCTTGTTCATTTCTATCTGGCATAAAACTTATTTGATAATTTTCTTTTGTTTCATTTTGTAAATAGCTTGAACTCCATATATTTTTAGTTTTTATATTTTTAAAGTTAAATATTATTCCTTGTAAATAATCATCTGTTCTTTTAAACCTATTTATATATATATCTTTATATTTGCTAACTCCTTCTCCTTTTTGATTTATTGCTACTGTATAGTTTTCATTTGCTATTACATTTCCTCTTATTATTCTTTCATCTATTTTATTATATGTGTTTACTATATAATTTTCATAATCTTTATATTTTAATTTTTCTACTTTTTCTTTATTTTCTTTTGTTATTATAAATTTATCTGGCATTGTTTCTTGAAGTAATATTGTAACTGCTTTTATTTCTGGATTTTTTGTAAATCTATTTTGTAGGATGTTTTTGTTTATTAAATTATTTATTGATAATAGTATTAATCCTTGATGATGTGCCATATATGTTTTTACTACACTTGCTCTTTTCCCTTTTTCTACTCTTTCTGGTGTATAGTCTATTGATTCATAAAATCCATATTTATCATACATTTTGTTTTGTTCTAAAACTTTTAGATTTTCTATTACTTCTTTTGGATAATCATTTATTGCTAATATACTTCCATATGAAGCTATTACTTGCTCATCTGCTAGCCCTCTTTTTAGTCCTAACCATGGAATACCAAATGCTTTATATTGATAATTTGAATGTAAGTCTTTTAAATTAAATGCCGCTTCTGAAAATCCCCATGGTATATTTAATTTTTTTGCGTATTTAATTTGACTCATAATCATAAAATTGCATGATTCGTCTAAGAGACTTCCTTTATATTTTGGTATATTAATATTTGGCATTAAATATTCAAATGCTGTTCCTGACCAAGAAACTAATCCTTTATATTTATCTAGTACAGTAAGTGTTCTACTTAGATTATTCCAATGTTTTACTGGTATATCTTTTTTTGCTATTGCTATTAAACTTGCTTGTCTTGCTTCTGATGCTAATAAATCATAATATGAATCTGTTAATCTATTTTCTTCTATATTAAATCCTATTGAAAAAATTTGTTTTTCATAATCATATAATAAAGAAAAATTTGTATTATTTATTAAGTTGTCTATTATATCTAAGCTTGAGTTGTTTTGTGTTTGCGTTTCTAATATAAATGTTTTTACTATATATAAATATCCTATAAAGTTACCACTATCTACTGTTGAAATATATCTTGGTATTAATGGTTCTTTTGTTTTAGTATTATACCAATTATACAAGTGTCCATTCCATTTTGGTAAACTTTCTACAGTTTGTATGATTTTATTTAATAAATCTATTGCTTTTTCTTTTGGTATATATTTTAAGTCATATGCTGATATAACCGCTAACATTGAAAGTCCTATATTTGTAGATGATGTTCTTGGCACTATTTTTTCTTTTCTTCCTTCTTGATAATTATCTGGTATTAAATAATTATTCTCTTCATTTAAATATGTTTCAAAATATTTCCATGTTTTTTGTCCTATTTCCAAAATATAATCTTTTTCTTGTCTGCTTAATTTTTCTACTGCTAATTTTTCATCTTTTTCTTTACTTATATACCACATGATTGTTGGTGCTATTATCCATAATATGCCAATTATTACTCCAAATATATTTTGTTTTAATAGACTTATTCCAATAGCTACTAAACCGATTAATACATTTATAAACATTTGATTATAATATGATGATAAACTTGATTTTGCTTGTTTTTCTGCTTCTTCTGATGTTGTCCATTCTAATAGATTTTTATGTGTTACTGTTTTTCTATATATTGTTTTTCCTATTGATTTTAGTGATATATATGCTTTATACGGTAAATTTGCAAATGTTATTATTGCTCTTAAAAAAGCTCCTTTTAGTCCAGATATTTTAGGTGCAAATGTTTTTTGTTTTTGTTCTCCTTCTTTTTTGAAAATTAAATAATTAAACATTTCTAATATATATGGGAATACTGATATTATTGATAATATTAAAATTATTGGATATATTTTTTTATTTTCTATTATTGATATTATATTTACATATAGCATTGATATTAAAATTGATATTTCTACTAGACTTCTTCTTAAATTATCAAATATTTTATATTTTGAAAGTAAATTTAATGGATTTTTTACTTTGTTTATAGCTTCTTGCCTATTATCTTTGACATATACATATTTTTTTATCCAGTTCGTTATTTGCCAATCTCCTCTAATCCATCTAGCTAATCTCGTCATAAAACTATTGTATTTTGTAGGGTATCCATCCATTATCATTATATCTGATACTAAACCACATCTTAAATAGTTTCCTTCTAGTAGGTCATGGCTTAATACTGTATTTTCAGGTATTGCGTTTTTTAATACTTTTGAAAAAACTCTTAAATCATAAATTCCTTTTCCTGTAAATATTCCTTCTTTAAAATTGTCTTGATATGTGTCTGATATTGCATTTGTATAACTGTCTATTCCTCCATCACCTGCAAATATTTTGGTGAATGAAGTTTTATAACTTATATCTAAATTTATTCCAACTCTTGGTTGCATAATTCCATAACCATCTGTTACTACATTTTTTTGTTTGTCTATTATTGGTTTGTTTAGAATATGTGCCATTGCTCCTATTAGTTCAAATGCTGTATTTAATACTAAGTCTGTGTCTGCATCTAGTGTTATTATATATTTTGTTTTTTTGTACATATCTATATTTTTTGTATCTTTGTCTTCTGTTTTGTCATTTCTTAATTCTTCTATTGTATTAACTCTAAATTTATTTGCTTCATTTCCTAATAGATATTCATTAAATTGATTTAATAACCCTCTTTTTCTTTCCCATCCTAAATATGAATCTTCTTTTTCATTCCATGTTCTATTTCTATATATAAAATTGAAAATAGGAGTCTCACTTTTGTACTTTTGATTTAATATTTTAACCTGTTTCTTGCCTTCTTCTATTACTTCTTTGTCAAAATCTTCTTCTTTTTTTAGACTTTCTGAACAATCTCCTAATAGTGTAAAATATATATTAGGGGATTTATTTGCTATATAAAATACTTCTAATTTTTCCATTAATTCTTTTACCTTTTCTTTTGATTTTAATATTGTTGGAATTACTACCATTGTAGAATTTTCTTCATTAATTCCACTTGATAAATCTAGTTTAGGTATTAATTTAGGCTTTACTACTTTACTTAATATATATTGTATTGTTTTTATTGATATTTCTGTCGAAGGGATAAGAAAAATTAGAAAGCTTATTATGAATATTATAACATTTTGTATATTTAATATTGAACTTATTATACTTGATATAGCTATACTTAAAATTGTTATTGAAAAAATATATATTTTTGTTTTATCTTTTTCTTCCATTTCTCGTTTTTTGTAATTTAAGATTTTATAGGTTTCATTTATTCCTTTATCAATTAAGTAGTATCCTATATGTGATTTTTTTGTACCTGTATCACTTTTTTTAGCTAGCTCTAATATTTTTTTTGCTATATATATTTCTGATACTTTGGTTTTTTTTGATATTTCTTTTATTTTTGTTCGGTAATAGTCTTTTGTTTTTACATCCATTTTGTTATATACATCTGCTGGATCTTGTTTTAGTATTTCTTCTACTCCATTTATTTTTTCAAATATTTCTAAAAAATTAATTCTTTGTATTGTTTTTATACTTGTTATACTATTTCCCATTAATACCTTTTTTGTTGCTATTTCAAAATGTTCTTTTTTTATAATATCTGATACTGTTGTACCTAACATTTCAATTGTTTCTTCTAATGCATTTGAAAAACTATATCCTCTTTTTCCATATCTTTTTAAAATATATGACATATATTCTATAAAAGGGTATCTCATATCATCAAATATTATTTTTTCTATTTTTTTATTTGATTGTGTTTTAAATTTTTGTTCTGTTTTTGGTTTGTTTTCTAATAGTCTTTCTACTATATTTTCTGCTTTATATTTTTGCATTTGGCTACTTATTATTTTCTCACATATTTCTCTTATATGCTCTATTATTGCTAATTGCATAAATAATCCTATGCTCCATATTTCATCCATACTTAATGTTTTTTTTGTTTGATAGCTTTCTAAATATGCTTCTATATCATTTTTTTCTATTTTACAGTCTGTATATGCTACAATTTCAGTAGCCAATACATATATTCTTGCAAACCCTTTGTATTGCCCATTTGATATGCCTACAAAATTTGTGTATTTTTTTAATGTTAATTCCCTTTTTATTACTTTTACTGTTTCTTCAATTATATATAAATTATCTAATAACCATTCTCCTGCTGGATGTATTGCAATTCCAAGTTTTAGATGTTCATTTAATAAATTATATGTTTTTTGTATAATTTCATAACTTTCTAGCATGTGTGGTATGGGATATGTGCTTTTTTCTGATTTTCTATTTAAATTATGGCTTGAAGCTATTTTTTGTAAATGACTTTCTAGTTGTGATTTATTTAGCACTGCTCCATTTATTTTTAATACTTTATTTTCTTTCAAAAAAATTCCACTCCTTGCAAACGTTTTTAGTTATTGTTTGCAAGAAGTGGTAAATTTATGCATTTTTTATTAATTTATTTCTTCACCATCTATTTCTTTTTCTTGATGTTTTGCAAGTTCTGTTGCATCTACCATTTTAATTAAGTTTCCATCTTTAATCATGCCTTCTGCTGCAAATTTATCTGCATTTTCTATACTTTTTTTACATTCTTTTATTATACTATCTCTATTAATATCTCCTCTTGTTATATCTTCTGATATAGTTTGCATATTTGCTATATCTGATATAAAGTTTCCTATTTCGGGTGAAATTAAATTACCATTTTTTATACCAATTTTATTTATTATCTCATCTATCTTATCTGCTTCTGTAAAGACTTTATCTAATTCTTCATCTTTATATATTTCAACTCTATTTGGAATAGATTGCTTTACTTCTATGTTTCCTTCATATGTTCCTAATACATTTGATAATTTTGATTTTATAATGTCAAATTGTACATCATTTATTTCTTCTGGTAAATTTATTAATTCACTATTAGATAAACTTTCTATATCTCTTTGCTTTAATTCCTCAATTTTATTTTCTATACTATCATCTAATCCTAATTTTTCTAATGTTATATTATCATCTAAAATATCTTCTAATGCTAGTCTATTATTTTGATATTCTTTATATTCTTGGTATTTTTTTACTCCACCAAATACAGCTACACCAACAAGACCTGCTACTAATAATCTTCCAGCTATTTTTGGCATTCTTGATTTTTTATGTGCCTTTTTAACTGTTTTTTTAGTTATTTTAGGAACTGCATATTTTTCTTTTTTCTTCATTCCTTCACTTATATTAATTATTTTATTTTCTTGAGCTATTCTTCTACTTACTTGTTCTGTTTTTCTTATTATTTCTTGATCTACTTTGTTTCTTTCTCTAAAGTCTTTTTGTGTGTTGCTTGTTCTCCTACCTTCCTCTTCTTCTTTGATGTGATTATACTTGTCATTTACAAATCCAAAAACTTGTATTTCTTTTTCTTCCATGATTATTCCTCCTTTGCAACATTTTACATATATATTATACCATTTTTTACAAAAAAAATCAAAAATTTAAAATTTTTGACTTTTTTATAGATATATTTATTTTTCTTTATAGTTTTATATTTTATTGGTAATTAGTTCATTTTAGTTAAAATATTCATTTATTCCATTATATATTCCTAAAGCTAGTTTTGATTGATAATTTTCATCTTGTAATAATTTTTCTTCTTCTTCATTTGATAAAAATCCACATTCTACTATTGTTGTTGGGATTTTTACATTTTTGATTATATATATATTATTTATTTCTAAAGGTACTCTTTTGTTTTCTTTTTGTATTACTTGAGTTATATTTTTTTGTATGTTTTCTGATAATTTTTTTCCTTGTTCATTTCCTTTTTTGTAAAATGTTTGCCAGCCCCAATATTGGCTTTGTTGTATTTTGTTTAGATGTATTGATACAAATATGTCTGCATTAGATTCATTTCCTATTTTTACTCTATTTTTTATATCTGAACTTTTCATTTCTTTTATTGTCTTACACTTGCTGTCATATATTGCTTCGTCTCCTGTTCGTGTTAGTATTACTTTGTATCCATTTTGTTCTAGTAATTCTTTTGTTTTGTATGTTATATTTAAATTTATTTTTGCTTCTGTTGTTCCGTTTTTACTTTGTGCGCCTTCATCTGATGGGTGCTTTTTACTACATTTTAATCTTTTATTAACCAATCAATTATATTTTTGTGAATAATTCCGTCTTGTGAAAAATCACATTTATCCATTGATAAGACATATTTAGGGTAATTATCGTCAATGTCTTTAAATGCACCAAATTCTCTTTCTATAACCTTTTCATCTGCTAAATAATAAGCAACTTGAAAATATAATTTTTCATTTGTCTTAGTAGCAATAAAATCTACTTCTCCTTTTTTCGTTTTTCCTATATAAACTTCATATCCTCTTGTTATTAATTCATTGTATATAACATTTTCCAATGCAAATGATTTATTTATTTCAAAATTATTATTTTTTATCTGCGCAATTCCTAAATCAGTCATATAGTATTTATTTAATGTTTTTAAAACTGCTTTACCATGAATATCATACCTATAAACTTTTCTTATTATTAGAGCTTTACACAATGCTTCTAAATAATTATATAAAGTTATAGTAGAAACTTCTCGCCCTTCACTTTTAAGAAAGTTAATTATATTTTTCGCTGAAAACTCCCTACCTGTGGTATCTACTATATATTGAAGTATTAAGTTAAATAAGACTATATCTTTTAGTCCTAATCTTCCAATTACATCTCTTAAGATTATAGAATCAAAAACACTATGTAGATAGTCTTTTATATTATTTTCTTCTGTAAATTGTACTCTATTAGGTAATCCTCCCCATTGTACAAAATCCCAAAATGTACTTTCATCTTCTTCTTTTTTCTTAGTTAATTCCACGTATTCCCTATAATTTAATGGATTTATATTAAAAGATACATATCTACCAGATAAAACAGTTGAGAGTTCTTCTGATAATAACTTACTATTTGATCCTGTTATAAATATACTTACATTTTTTAATGATGCTCTTAATGAATTTACTACTTTTTCAAACTTATCTACATTCTGTACTTCATCTAAAAATATATAGTATAATTTGTCATCTGTTATTTTTTCCTTTATATAACTATTCAATTTCTTGTAGTCTTGCAATTCTTCATATTCAACAAATTCAAAATTGATATATATAATATGACTATCTCTTATTCCTTTTTCTTTTAATTCTTCCATTATTTGGTTTAAAATAACAGATTTTCCACATCTTCTTATACCTACTAGAATTTTTACTAAATCACTATCATAAAATCCTCTCATTTTTGATAAATATATTTCTCTTTTTAACATTTTTTCATCACCTATTTTATATCATAAAATAACTTTGTGTTTTTGTCAAGTTATTTTGTTTAAATAAAATAACTTTTATTTTTATTATTTTATTTTATTATAATATTTTTCCCATTATCATATATTTTATACTCCCATCACTTATATCATAAATTCTATTTTTATTTTTTTGTCCTCATATACTTCAATTCTGTTTATTAGTTGCTTTAATATTTCATTTGTGAATTCTTTACCTTGTTTAAAATCCATAACAATTTTCTTTAAATTTTCTTCTAATATTTTGCTTTTATTCTTTTCTTGTAATTGTTCTAAAACTTTTTTAGTTTCTTTTAATTTACTTTTAAGTTCATCATACTGCAATTTAAAATCTTGTATTGATATTTTTCCATCTACTCTTTTACTATATAGTTTTTTCATTTCATTATCTATTTTTGTTTCATTGTTTTTAAGTAGTTTCATTTCTTTATAAGTTATATCATTTTTTCTATATTCATCAGTAATTTTATTTGTGGCTATATTAATATTTATTGTATTCAATTTTTGTTTTACAGCATTTAATACTATTTCATTTAATGCGTTCTCCATAATTGTATGTCCTTTATCACATATACTAGGGAATTTATAAATTGTTCTACATTTGAAATACCAACATCTTTGTGGTTTATCTAATACCTTATTTCTTATTTTGGTTCTTGTTCTATATTTATATTGCATTCTTACTTTACAATGCCCACAATATACTAATCCTTTTAATAAATACTCATATTTATTTTTAGGTTTATAAAACTTTTCTTCTAGCATTTTTTGAACTTGTTGAAATTGTTCTTGTGAAATTATCGCTTTATGTGTATTCTCTTTAAAAATCCATTTTTCTTTTGGTGTTTTAAATTTTTTCTTTGTTCTGTAATCTGTATATATCTTATTTATTATCATCTTTCCTGTATAAAATGGATCTTTTAAAATTCTACTAATACTATCACTTCGCCATTCATTAATTGTTACCTTTTGTCCTTTATATTTCTTTGGAGTATCAATTTTCATTTTAGTTAAATATTTTGCAATCTCTCCTTGAGAATACTCTTGCAAATACATTCTATATATTAGTCTCACATTATCAGCGGTCTTTTCATCTATAACTACTTTGTATTTATCTTCTTCATCTTTCTTATATCCATAAGGTACATTTTTTTCAACGTATTTTCCTTGTTTCTTCATATCAGTTTTTACAGATTTTATTTTTTTAGAAATATCTGCAATATAACTCTGATTCATTATCCCTCTAAGCATTATAGTATCATCAATTTCATATCTTTCGCCACTATCTATAAATTCTGTTATAGAAATTAGTCTAACATCATTATCTGGAAAAAAGACTTCAGTATAATAACCTGTTTTATTTTTATCTCTAGTTAATCTTGATAAATCTTTAACAATAACCATATCTATTTTTTTTCTTAAAATATCTACTATCATCTTATTTAGAGCTGGTCTTGAGTCTAAAATACCTGAAAATCCGTTATCTACATATTCATTAATTACACTAATATTATGTTTTTTTGCATAGTTTAAAGTAATATCTCTTTGTGCCTCTATACTATTATTCGTATTTGTATCTTCTTTTGATAGTCTTAAATAAATTCCTGCTTTATATTCTTTCATATTTACTACCATTCCTCTCTCTAGGCACAAATCAGGTTGGAAAAGAATTAAATTTTGGCTAGGCAAACGAGTTTGAAATTTATGAGGCGTACTTTTGGTACGTTGATTAAATTTCAAATGAAGTTTAACAATTCCAAAATTGTAATTATTTTTCAACCTTATACTCTTTCATATTTTAATTTGTACTGAAATACAACAACGTCAAATTCAATTATCTTCCAAGTACATTATATCTGTAATTAATATAAATATGATTATCCCTGTCAATCTCTATATTGTAAATAATTTCAGATAATTTATCTCTATCCCAATTTTCAATATTAGATAATTCATTCATAATAGATATTAATTTTTTTTTTGTTATTGTTGGTCTTTTTTCCTTTTCTTTTAAAATAGAATTAAGATTATTCTTTATGTTTGTTCTTCGTTCTATTTCTGTTTTATAAAATCTTTTATAATCATCAATTTCTATAATATCATTTTTATAATCTTCATATAGTGAAGTTATTGTTTTATCAGTTTTTTCAAGTTGCTTTTCGAGAATTTTTATATTATCATTATATACATTTGTACTATTTTCATTATACTGATTTAAAATTAAGTTTTCTAATTTATCTCTTTTACTTATTTTGCTTAATTTTTCTTTTACATTTGCTATAACTATTTTTTCAACTATTGATTCATCAATTGCTTTGTACTTTCTGTTACAGTCAGTAGTATTATTTTTTCTTACTGCAGTTCCACAATATATTTTTTTGGAATTAATATTTCCATCTTTATTACGAATTACTTTAATTGCCATTTTTGTTCCACATTCTTTGCAAAATACCATTCCATTTAATCTCCATTCATATTTTCTATGTCTTGTTTTTTTATGAATACTTAATTTAGTTTGAACTCTTTCAAATTGTTCTTTAGAAATAATTGGTTGATGAGTATTTTCTACAATTTGCCATTCTTCTCTAGGTATAATTTTTACTTTTTTAGATTTATAGCTTAAATTAATCTTTTTGCCATACTCTGTATGTCCAATATAAACTTTGTTTCGTAAAATCCTACTAATAGCCTCATCTCTCCAATTATAATCGCCATTTTTTGCCCCTCCAAAATCATAATAATCTGGACAATATATTTGTTGTTCTTTTAAATACTTGGCAATATCAGTAATCTTTGTCCCTTCATCATACATATTAAAAATCATTTTTATAACTCTTGCTTGCTCTTTATCTATTTCTAATTTATTTTTATTATCTTTGCTTTTTTTATATCCATAAGGAGCTTTTGCTGCTAAATACATTCCTTTTTCTTTTCTAGCCCATACACCGCTTCTTACTTTTCTTGAAATATCTTTACTATACCAATCATTAATTAGAGTTTTAAATTGTATCATATCATTATTTGAATTTTTTAAATATGTATCTACATTATCTAAAATTGAAATATACCTAATATTTTTTTCTAAAAAATATATTTCTATGTAATAGTTAGCTTCAAAGCTATTTCTTGAAAGTCTTGATAAGTCTTTAGTTATAACAGTATTGACGACACCATTTTCAATATCAGTAATCATCTTTTTAAATGAAGGTCTATCTGTATTTAAGCCAGTATATCCATCATCTATGTATAAATCATATAATTCAAATTCTTTTCCTAACTCTTTTATTTTATTCTCTATAATGCTTTTTTGACTAACAATACTATCACTTTCTTCTTTATCACCATCTTCCTTTGATAATCTTAAATAACCTGCTACTTTATATTTTGTATTTTCCATAATAGTTACTCTCCTTCTTTCTCGATAGTAACTATTCCTTTATGCAACGAGGATTATACAAAATATTTTTGATAATATCCAGCAATTTTTGAAATAAATACTATCTTTTAATTAATATTATTCAGTTTTTGAAGAGCATACCTACTCAGTATGTTATATATTTTCTCTGTGTCATTATCTTTTTTAGTTCGTGCTATTACAGTATATTCTTGATTATCTATGGTATATGTAGTTTTTTCTTCTATGTAATCATTCACTCTAACACCAACTCCTTTATACACCATATTATCAATCTATAGATTTTATTACTCATGATTGTTAGTTATAAGTAAATTGTCATTCACATAGGAGATTTGCCCTTCTCTCCTTTTCCAAGAAGCTATCCCTTTACTATCTAAGTTAACCAGATAGAAGTTTCATTATATGTCTTATAACTAATTATGATACAAAATATTCTATGTCTTTTCATCTGCATTAATAAATAGTCTATCATTAGACTTTACTTTTGGTGCATATTATTTATGTGGACTTAATTTACCTTTATATAATGTGCCATACTGTTTTTGTAGTTCTGACATTGTAAGTGTTTTAGCAATTGAATTTAAGTATTGTTTTATCATCAAATACTTTTGGCTCGTATACTATTGCTCTTGTATGTATTCTAATATTCCAATCTTTTAATTCTTCAAGTGCATATGACATATTTTCATAACCAATGCTTAGTGGATCTCCTCCCGAAAAAATAACTTCTTTTACCTCATTATGCTGTTTTAGATATTTCTTTAATACTTCTATTTTATTATATATAGTTTCTTTCAAATTGCTCTTTTGCAATTTTGACAAGTTATATGTTCTAAAACAATATTGACAATGTGAAAAACATATGTCCGTAATAATAAAAACCAATCTATCTTCATATTTCCTAATTATATAGTCTACTCCTTCAATAGGCATATGCTTATTTTCTTCAACATAATCTCTAGTTTCTACACTTGTCTTTATAGAAATTTTTTCCTGTGTTGGTATAACAGACTTATATAATGGACCACCTATACCAATTTTCGAGATTTCTTCTTGAACTTTCTTTTTATAGAAATCAGTTATTTTTATTGGTAATATTGATTCACTTTCAACTAATTTATTATATTCACTTTCTAATTTATTATCAATTATTTTTTCCATTTAAAACACTCCTATTCCTATAGAATTTAATTTGCTACTATTTTCTAGTGCCTTATCTACTATACAATTTATAGTTTTTTCAAAACTATATCCATCTTTTTTACAGCAAGTAATAAATTCTCCCAAAGGATGAAAACTCACTTGTGAATTAACTTCTATTAAATAATAATTATTATTTTTTAATCTAAAATCTAGTTTTGCATATCCTTTAATATCCAACCTTTTAACTATTTTCATTACTATTTTTTTAAATCTGATTTGTTCATTTTATTTCACATCATCTCCTATCAAAAAAAGACCAAGTACTTATGTACTCAGTCTTATCTACTAATTCTTAACCTAATATATTTATATTTCTATAATTTTAAACATCTAGGATTTTTCCAATCTATTTCATCCTTCATTACTTATTTTTCTAATTTAAAATTTCTGTTTTAATTTTTCTTTATAATCATCATAGTTTCCTAAATATGTTGTTACTTTTCCATCTTTAAATTCAATTATTTTATCAGCAAACTTGTTAATAAAATATCTATCATGACTAACAAATAGTAATGTCCCATCAAAATCTTCAATTGCATTTTCAAGAACTTCTTTAGTTGGTATATCTATATGGTTTGTTGGTTCATCAAAAATTAAAGTATTGATTTTTTGTTGTAAAAGTTCAGCTAATTTTACTCGCATTTTTTCTCCACCTGACAAGTTTCCAACTCTTTTCATTGCATCATCTTGATAAAATTGAAATCCTGCTAATATTTGTCTTGCTCTTTGTTCATTTAATTTTGTGACGTTAGAAAAATACTCTAATAATTTTTCTCTTTTATTTCATTTTCTTTTGAATTAAATCTATATTTTTCTACTGATTTCAATAAATCTTTTTCGCTCCATTCTAGATTTCTCTTTGATGGTTTATTTAAAAGTCTATTTTCCATTTTATTTCTTTTTAATCTTTCTTTTAAGTTTGCCTCTAGCTCAATAATATAAATTTGTGCATTATTATCTTTAAATATTTGAATATACTTATAAATTCTTTCCCATTCTTCTTCATCATCAAAATTCCATGTCGTTGTAAATATTATTCCTTTCCATAGAAAATTTTTAATATTCCTTTGTAAAACGGGAATTTCAATTTTTCTATTTCTTGTATTACTTCATTAACATTATATTCAATTTTTAATTGTTTGTAATGTATCCCATTCTTATTTATTTCTAATATTCCCGCGTTCGCTATATTACTTCTTACAGGGCATCCTAAAGAACCTGAATTTATATACCATTTATTATTTTTATTGTTAATACTTGTTGTATGTGTATGCCCATATATAAATATATCTGCATCTATTCCACTAAACATTTCTTGGCTTTGTTTGATTGTAGGACTTTTAATATGTTTCTTATATATTCCGCTTTCATTACTTTGATAATGGACAATATATATTTTCTTTCCTTCAATTTCTATTATGTTTGATGTTTTGAATTGACTAATAAAATCTTTAGTATTCTTACTCAATTTACTGTGTGTCCATTCGTGATTATGTATTTCTTCTAAACTCATTGTTCTTTTATTAGCATGTACATTTTGGGGCAATCCTTTTAATAAATATTGTTCATGATTTCCTCTTACTGCTATTAATTTATCTTTGTTTTTAATTAATTCTTGTACTGTTTCTTCTGGGTTTGGTCCTATTCCAATTATATCTCCACAACATATTATTTTATCTACTTCTATTTTTTCAAATTCGTTTAATACTGTATTTAGTGCAATAATATTACTATGAACATCTGTTATTATTCCAATTTTCATTTTTTACTTACCTAAAATTTATTTCCTTTTATTTTTTAATAAATTTATTTCCCTATAAAAATCCTAATCATCCAAATTACAAAAAGTATAATTAGAATCATTCTTTCTTTTGATGAATTCCATATTCTCCATTGTAACATACTTAACTTCTGTTACTTCTCCTTTTTCGTTCATTCTCCAACAAAAAACTGTCCTCCTCCATAGCCCTTTATTATATGCTACCCATCTATCTTCGACTTGTCCAGTTAATTTATTATTTTCATCTACAATATCTACTAATTCCATATTTTTACTATTTTCTTATTTTTTATATTCATTCTAAATTTTCTAAAATATTTTTATTACCTGTAAATTCTTTAAGCCACTTATTTAAATTTTTTTGCTTTTTAAATATTATTACTTTTTCTTTTGAAATATTTTTAATATAATCTTTTATTATTAGCCTTTTCTTTTTATTATATGTAATTACATATTTTAAAAAATTTAACTCTAATCTTTCTTTACATCCTGGTATTTCAGGTCTTTCTTTGTTGTGTGTTTTAAAAAATCTTTTTAAAACACCTTTTAATTGCATAAAAGTGGAGTAATCTAACCAAATTATCAAATCAGCTTTATCAAAACGTTCTTTAAGTGTTTTATTATAATTGCCATCAATAATCCATTTATCTTCAGATGATTTAGCAGATATTATTTTATCTCTTTCAGTTTTATCAATCTCTACCCAATTGGTATTAAAATTAATAGCATCTAAATGAATAGCTGGTAAATTTAATTCTTTAGATAAAATATTACATAATGTACTTTTACCACTTCCAGAGCCACCAACAATAGAAATTCGATTATACATAATTTTTCTCCTTAACATATTTACTTCATTTTACCATCTTAGTTATATTCTTTCAACAAAAATTAAAAAAATTGCAAACTTTTACATCTGCAATTATTTAATTTATAACCTATTTTCCAGTCAGTTGCATCATACAAGATTCTTTCTACATTTACTATTTTTTCATCTTCATTAATTCTATAAAAAGCAATATAATTTTTAATAGTTAGTTTTCTAAATTTATATTTTTTTATCATATCATAATCAATAATAGCAAATTTTTGCGAATTATATTTCAAAGTATTAATTTTATTCTTTATTAGTTCAGCATATCTTTCTGCAATATTAGACTCTAATAATTTGTATTTTATATAACTAATAATACTTTTATAATCCTCTTTTGCTTGAATAGATAATTATACCTTATATTCTTCTAATGTCAAAACCTCCACATTTTAATTTGCTAAAATTCCCTTAACTTCTTCATATGCTTCTTCAACAGAACATACTTTTCCATTATCAGTATCTTCCATACCTTTTTTTAATTTTTCCAATAGATCTTTATCATCTTTTATAATTAAATCATCTGGAGCTTTTGTCATATAAGAAAATTTAAGATATTCTATATAATCTACAACTTTATTTGATAATTCTTCTGGTAAACTTTCAATTACATTATATAATTCTTTTTGTTTCATTGTCATAATCATCCATCTCCTTTTTTGGACTTATATTAATATTACACCATACTTTTACTAAATTTTGTTGATTTTTTAAACTTTTATCAATTTTTTAGTTACTGGATAATGGTTTTTATTAATGCAGTAAGCTAGCCCCTCCATCTGGCGTTCCATGTCCTGCATCTAAAACTATTATCTTTTCATTATCTATATTGGAATTTACTACTTTTGTTTTGTTTAGACTTCCTCCTACTTGTATGGTAAATGTTAGAATTCCTATCATTATTACCATTATTATTACTTGAATTCTTTTTTTGCTTATTACTACCAATAAAAACCTCCAGTTGAGCATTTTATATGCTCTAATTCTATATATTATTTATTATTACTATATGTTTTACTTTGGTTTTTATGATTTTTTTATTTGTATATTTTTAATAATGACAGAACTTCCATTTTTATTTGCCAAGATCTTTCTAGTATCTTCAAATATTCCCTCTACGGAACATACTTTTCCATATCAATAATCTTTAGAATTACAAATTTTAAAAATAAATTCTTTATATTGTTCGATTGTTTTCTTAAAAGAACTAATTGTTATATACTCATTAACTTCATGAGCTACAACTGGTCCGAGGTCCTAAAATAATTCTTTTTGTTTTTATAAAACTGGCCTCTGTCATAAATCCAGCTGTTTCTTGTTTGCTAATAAAGTCTATATGATTAAAAAATGGTAAAATCTCAAAGTCTACTTTAAATGTTGCATCATATTTTTTACACAAATTTTGTAGTTTTTCTTTGATAATTGCTATATGTTCATCTTTCATTATTCTAAAATCTATATATGTCTCACATTTATCTGATAAGGAATTTATTGAATTTCCGCCATTTATTAAACCAATATTCATTGTGGTATATGGGACTTCAAATTTGTAATTTGTTTGTTTTTTTATAATAGATTCATAAAAATTTTCTAACTCATTTAATAATTTTATCATGATAGAATTAGCATTTTTTCCTTTATCTGGTCTACTCGAATGAACTTTATCTCCATAAGTATAAACTTTAATAGCAAATAGCCCTTTACAACCAGTTATTATTTTATTATCTGTTGGCTCTCCTATTATAGCATATTCTGGAAAAAACTCATTAGTTTCCAATATTTCTGTTATACCTCTAAAACCTATTTCTTCATCATAGGTTATATATACTTTTATTCCATTGTTTAAAGATTGTAGATCAATTTCACTAAGTGCTTGTAAAAATGCTGCAATTGATCCTTTCATATCACATGAACCTAGTCCATATAATTTTTCATTCTTTTTGGTTAATTCAAAAGGGTTAGTATCCCAACCATTTGTAAAATCAACCGTATCGCTATGTCCTAAAAAAGCTAATTTAGGATTTTTTCCAATACTCATTATTAAGTATTTTTCTTTTTTTAATGTTTTAAATCCTAATTTAGATAAAAATTGTTCAACATAATTTAAAAATTTTTTATTTTCTTTATCTTTTATGGTATTAAAACTTACTAAATCTTTTAAAATATTGATTTCATTCATCATAATCTCCTTATAATTTAATACTTACTGTTATATTACATTTTTAATTATTCTACATTAATCCCTTTTTATATGCTATCCATCTTTCTTCAACTCGTCCTGTTAATTTATTATTCTCATCTACTATATCTACTAATTCCATATTTTCAATTCCTATTTTTATATTTTTTTAATTAATATGTGATAATGATATGAAGAATAAATTTTTTCCTCTTTTTCGTAAAATTCTTGAATATGTTTAATGAATTCAATCTTAAATTTTTGAAATAATTTTTTTATTAACTCATAATCTGCATAAAAATGTGGCATTTTATATTCTGGTCCTTCCTCCATTTTTAGTTTTGTATTTTCATCTATCATTGGCCAATTTGTTTTAATATATCCCCATGTAGATTTAGAACCCAAAGTTAAATAGCATTCCCCATCTTTTTTTAATACTCTTTTTATTTCTTTAATTATTTTTTTAATTCCTTCTGTATCTGTATGTGATATTACATTTCTGCAAAATATTGCTTCTATGCTTTCATCACTATATGGTAGACTTAACATATCTCCTATATTATATTTTAATTTTAAATTTTCATCCTCCGCCCATCTTCTTGTTCTATCAATTGCTTCTTTACTTATATCAAAACAATAAACATTAAAACTATTTTTTGCAAATAAAATTGAATGTCTACCTAAGCCACATCCTAAATCTAAAAATTCTGTTTTTCCTTGACTTTTCCATCTGTTTAATAAATAATAAGATTCTATACTTGGATTTTTCCAAATAGAATTTTTTTCTTCTTTTACTAGATTCCAATTCCAGCCTTTTGACTTAATCATAAATAATTCTCCTTATTTGTTTTAGCTTTTTATCAGTTTTTTATTTGTATATTTTTTATAAGTTTTGAACTGATTTCTTCTGCATTTTCGTATAACCTTTTACATGTCTTTGTTCTAAAAAATGCAAATTCTATAAGCTCTATTTGACTAAAATCATTATTATATTCTTTATATCCATATGTACTACTAATTAATTGTAATAAGTATATGTAAGGTGCATATTTTATATCAATTTGTTTTTTGAATTCCCATAATATTATTTTCCTTTTTAGTTTTGTGTATATAATTTTTTATATTATTATTTATTCTTATTATTTATTCTTATTATTTATTTTTATTATTTATTATGTCTTCATTTATTATATGTGGTGGGACTTCTTGCACTTTTAAAATATTTTTTAAACATATTGGCAATAGATTGAAGTTATCTATTTGCTTTAAGTCTATCCATTCATATTGTAAATAATCTTTTCCTTCTGCATTATGCATTTTATATTCTATTTTTTGATCCTTTTCATCCATGAATTCTATTTTATATAAGAAATATATTTCATGGTATTTTTTATTGTCCATTTTAAAAAAATTCTCTATTGTCGTAATATATTTAATTATTTTTATATCTTTTCCTAATTCTTCTTTTATTTCTCTTTTAATTGTTTCTTCTGATGTTTCTCCAATTCCTACTCTTCCTCCTGGAAGGCAACAATGATCTTTATTTATATTTCTATGTACTAAAATTTTATTGTTGTGAATAATTACTGCTCCTGCTCTTATATTTAGTCTATGTTCTTCAATATCTAAGGTTAAATCCATCCTATTTTTCCTCCTTATTTATATTTTTCTTCTTGTTCTGTGCATACTATTTTTATTTATTTTTTATTTGGCATTTTATAAAAATCTGTGTATAATATAAATAGAAACTGAGAACACAAATAATGTGTGTTACCCAATATAATTGAATTACACCACTAGTTCTGTGAAAGCGTATGTGGTGTATTTTTTATTGCTTATTAGTCCACATTATATATATGACAAATAATAAGGCAATGTTTATAGTAATTGAAATCATAAATTCATATATTAAAAATAGTACAAAATAGCCATAAACTATCACCTCTTTGCTCTCAACAAAAGTTGAGGTTTAGAGGTAACACCTACATCTGCTTTTATCTCATTTTCTACAATCAATACTATACAACAATTTTCTTCATATTTCAAGCGAACATAACATAATTCACAAAATAATCCTTTCTAAAAAAAACAAGTACATATCATATTCATATGCTACTATAATATTTTTCTTGAAAATACTGCATTCTTATTTTGAGATAAAAAGTAGACAAAAAACGAGAAAATATTGGGATATCAATATTTTCTCGTTTTTTCGTTGGAGGCGACACCCGGATTCGAACCGGGGATCAGAGTTTTGCAGACTCGTGCCTTAGCCACTTGGCTATGTCGCCATATTTAATAATATGTTTATTTGTAAAAAATATTACTATTTTTTTATGGAGCGGGAAACGGGGCTCAAACCCGCGACCTCTGCCTTGGCAAGGCAGCGCTCTATCAACTGAGCTATTCCCGCATTTATGCATTTAATATCTTTCCTAAATGCATTTTATATAATAACAAATTTTTTCGTTATTGTCAATATTTGAATTACTAATTTTTAATCTCCTATAGGTGCATAATTGTCTGTAATGACTTGTTTATTACTTTCAAATTCTGTTATTTCTCTTTGTAACAATTCTTCATACTCGCTATTTTTATTATCATCTATATTTGTTTTTCCTTTTATTCCTAATAATATTATATTTTGTTTTTGGTTATTATCAATATCTTTTACTTTAAAAAGCTTAACATCATCAAATACTGCTTTATATGTGCTATATTCATATTTTATAAAGTCATCTTCTTCGCCTTCTAAAGCTGAAATGATATTAGTAATTACTATTCCATTATCTCTTAAATTATTCCTTACTTTTTGCATTGCTTCATATGTTGTTAATTCAAATGGTGCATTAAGTCCTTTAAATGCATCTATTAATATTGCATCATATTTTGTATTATTATAATTTAAAAAACTTCTTCCATCTTGGTGGTGTATCTTTAAGTTTGGATTACTAGTATCTAATCCAAATTCTTCTTGGGCAATTTCTGTCATCTTATCGTCTATTTCTACTACATCTATGGTTTTGTTTTGGTATTTATCTAAATAGTGTATAGGATATGTATATGCTGCTCCTCCAATCATTAACACACTATTTGCATCTTTATTATAATAATCAAATAAATCAAAATACTTTAAGTATTCTGCTCCCATTTCTCCAGTATTTTGATTTATATATGATTCAAGTCCTGTGTCAACTTGTAATGTTTTATAATTGTTATCTTGATTTTCTATTTCTTTTACCCATATTCTACTATATTCTGAATCAATATCTTTTACTATATCTGGGTTTTTATCTTGAAATAATTTATAGCTATATATATTAATTCCTATTATCACTATCAATATTGCTATCATGATTGATACTGTTTTTTTATTTTTATTGTTATATAAGCATCCCCCCAATATCCATAGTAATATTGAGCTTATTAGTATTATGTTTTTAACTCCCATATTAGGTATTAGTATAAATCCTGCTACAAATGTTCCTATTATACTTCCTATTGTTGATAATGATGATATTTTTCCTGATATCTTTCCTACTGCTTTTTCTTCTTCATTCTTTATTTTTACTGCCATTGGGGATATTGCTGCTAACATAAAACTTGGTATTCCAAATATTAGTGTTGCTGATATTATTGCCACAATTATTAGCTCATTACATATTTTTACTAAATTGTCTATTATTATTACTTCTGATATTGGTATTATACTAGTTGTTATACATGCAATGAATAAAAATTCTGATACTGTATTTATATTTGGATTTTTGTCTGCTAATTTTCCTCCAATCCAATATCCTAGACTCATTCCTATTAACATTATTCCTATAATTGTTGTCCATATCAGGTTTGAACTTCCTACATAAGGTGCTAATACTCTTGCTGCAACTAATTCTAACATCATTGTAAGTGCACCACATAAAAATACGGTTATTTCTAATTTATATTTTTTCATTTCTTATCACTTTTTCTCCTTAAACCTCTGTTCCCTTATTTTTACGGTCTTTGTTTTTCCTTTTTATGGCTCTTTTATGTTTTTTGTATTCTGATTTTTGTCGTTCTTTTATATCTTTTTACTTTTTTGCCTTCTTTTTAGATGTTGTGGTCTTTTTTGTCTTTTTTTCGACTTTTTTATTTAAATCTGCATTTTCTTCTGAATTCCATTTTTCTCCTTTTTTTGGCTTGTTCCATGATATATAATCACAGCTTTTAGGATTATTTTCACATATATAATAATTTTTTCTTCTTTTTGTTTTTCTTACTTGTACTATTCCCCCACATTTTGGGCAAGGTACATCTATTGTTTCTACAATAGGTTTTGTATTTTTGCATTCTGGATATCCTGGACATGCTAAAAATTTTCCAAATTTTCCGTATTTATATACCATCATTCTTCCGCATTTTTCGCATTGAACATCTGATACTTCATCTTCTAATTTTACATGTTCTAATTCTTTTTCTACTTTATCAATTTCTTTTTCGAATGGTCCATAAAATTCTCTAATCATTTTTTTCCATTCTTCTTTTCCTTCTGCAATTTCGTCAAATTCATTTTCTATATCAGCTGTAAATTTTACATTTATTACATCTGTAAAGTTTTCTGTTAGCAATTTATTTACTACTTTTCCTAGTTCTGTTGGAATTAATTGTTTTTGTTCTTTTTCTATATATCTTCTATCTAAAATTGTTGTTATTATTGGAGAATATGTACTTGGTCTTCCTATTCCTTTTTCTTCTAATGCTTTTACTAAACTTGCTTCTGTATATCTTGGTGGTGGTTCTGTAAAACTTTGCTTTGGATTTAATTTTATAAGTTTTACTTCTTGGTCTTTTTCTAAGTTTGGTAACATTCCTTCTTCTTGTTCTTTTTCATCTGTTCCTTCTACATATAGTGTCATAAATCCTTTAAATTTGATAGATTGACCATTTGCTTTAAAGTCATAGTCCCCTGCTTTAATATTTATAGCCATTGTGTCATATATAGCTCCAGCCATTTGACTTGCCATAAATCTGTTATATATTAATTTATATAATTTATATTGGTCTTTTGTTAATACATCTTTTAGTGTTTCTGGTTCTATATCTGCATATGTAGGTCTTATACCTTCATGTGCATCTTGTGAATCTTTATTTGTTCTATAATATCTATTTTCATAGTATTTTTCACCATATGTTTTTATAATTTGCTCTTTTGCTGACGCTCTTGCCTCTTCTGATATTCTCGTTGAGTCTGTTCTCATATATGTTATTAAACCTATTGTTCCTCTTTCTGGTATTTTTACACCTTCATATAGTCCTTGTGCAATTGACATTGTCTTTTTTAGAGTAAATCCTAGTTTTCTTGAGGCTTCTTGTTGCATTGTACTTGTTGTAAATGGCGGTGCTGGTGTTCTTTTTCTTTCTCCTTTTTTTACTTCATTTATGATGTATTTTTTACCTTTGATATTTTCTAATATTTCTTTTACTTCTTGTTCTGAATGTATTTCTTGTTTCTTTCCATTTTTACCATAAAATCTAGCTTCAAATTTCTTTTTTGATTCTTCATCTTGTAAATTTGCATATATATTCCAATATTCTTCTGGTATGAATTTATTTATTTCTTCTTCTCTGTCTACAATTAGTTTTACTGCAACTGATTGAACTCTTCCTGCTGATAAGCCTCTTTTTACCTTTTTCCAAAGTACAGGACTTATTTTATATCCTACTATCCTGTCTAGTACTCTTCTTGCTTGTTGTGCGTCTACTAAGTTTACATCTATATCTCTTGGTTTTTTTATTGCTTTTTGTACTGCATTTTTTGTTATTTCATTAAATGTTACTCTTGTTATCTTTTCTTTTTCATCTTCTAATATATTAGCTAAATGCCATGCTATTGCTTCTCCCTCACGGTCAGGGTCAGTTGCAATATATACTTTTTTTGCTTGTTTTGCCTCTTTTTTTAGACTTTTTATTAAGTCTCCTTTTCCTCTTATATTTATATAATTTGGTTCAAAGTCGTGTTCAACATCAATTCCTAGTTTTGATTTTGGTAAATCTCTTATATGTCCCATTGACGCTACAACTTTTGTACTTCCACCTAAAAATTTTTTTATCGTATTTGCTTTAGCTGGTGATTCTACAATTACTAATTTATCTGCCATTATTGGCCTCCTTAAAATTTATTTCTACTTAATTATTTTTATTAATTCTCATTGTATTTTAGCGTAAAATCGTATATTTTGCAAGCTTTTTGCTAAATTAAAACATATTTTTCACAAAAAATAAATCTAATTTTTCTAAACTTCTTATATACTTTTAATATATACTATTGTAAGAAATGTAAATTTTTGCAATTTGAAATTTTTAGATTTACAATTTTATTTTTTATTTACTCAGAAAAATTTTCTTGATAAGTCTGTTATTATCTCTTCTACTGATATTGGCGTTACTTCATTTTCTTTGAATAATTTTAATATATTATTTATTTTCAACTCATCATTTGACAAATATTTTATGTCTTTACGTTCAACTTTTGTGTTGTTTGGTATATATTCTGTTTTTACTATACTTATACCATATTTTGCTTTCTGTTTATTTAATATTTCATCTTCATTAATTTTTTTATAATATTCTATTTTTATTGGATAACCTTTTCCTTCTTCTTTTAATTTTTTTCTATCTATAAAAATTCCTCCATAAAAACTGTTCATTTTTAACCCCTTTCTTTTTAAGTAGACACTTGTTTAGAAAGTATTTTAGTTATATCTACTTTTTTACTTTATCTTTCGTATTGCAGAATGATAATTGCATTTGTTAGAGCTAAGCGATGTTCTTGAATAGGAAAAAGTGATTTTTCTATACCACAAAAAAAGAAAAGCTATAATAATTCTATTACACTTTTCTTATAATACTATTAAAATATATTGGTTTCAAATTACATTTTTATACAACACTTTTTATTTTTTTACTTTTTTTGCTATATATTTGCTTTTTATATTATATAATGATTTTTTATGATATTTTTTCCCTTTTATATTTTCCTAAAATCTTTCTTTAATCTACATTTTATTCTTTTTTTGAAATGAAAAAATAATATTATTATTCTATCTCTTTTAATTCTTGATAATATTCATATTTATTTTTTATTGCATTATTTTTTAAGGTAATATATAGCTCTGCAAATGTTGCTGAATTGTATGGATTTACATATAATAAACTAAGTATTCCAAATGTTAGGACTGATAAAAAGTTCCATCCAAAAAACGATAAATCTAATACAAAAGTTTTCCACTTGTTTCCTTTCATCATTTGTTTTGATAATTTAAAAGCTTTTTTTCTTTGTATAGTTGGATTTTCTGCTATTATATATGGTATCATTCTGTATTCATATGTTTTTATGACTCCACCTACTATTGTTAAATACCATAAAGCATTATATATATTTCTTAAAAACATTATTTGTGTTATATTTAGCCATTTGCCTTTTTTAAATATATTACTTAATATTGTAACTTTTGTTTCTTTTGAAGTTCGTGCTTTTAAAAAGTATTTTCTTCCCCCTACTATTAATGGATCTGCAATAAATATAGTAAATGCATATGATAATATTGCCATTATAATTAAACTTACTGCTAATTTATTTTTATCTATTCTAAATGACTGTACTGCATCAAAAATTTTTAATATAAATTTTTGTGGTTTTGTAATGCTATTTAAGTTTGCATCTAGTGCCTGTATTATATTTAATTGAAAATCGTTCAATGTTTTTTGAAATTTTTCTTCCGCTATTATTGATATTTGATCTATTCTATTTATTTTTGGCAAGTCTATGTTTTCTTCAATAATTTTTTGAGTATGTGAAATGAAATTTGGATCTATTGTATCTTCACCTTGCCATATTCCTATTATTGATGTTCCAAATTCTCCAGTAAGTAATGCTATTATAAAACATACTAAAATTGCTGTCCAATAATTCTTTTTTACTACTTGCTTAGCTTTTGCTTTTAATTCTTTTCTTTTCCACATTTATGTAACTCCTAAATTATATTATATAACTATTATAAATCATATGGTAGTTATTTACAATATATTATTTTTAAATTTTTTATAAATTTTAGTTAATACAATTTAGAGCAATATAAATGTACTGTTTCAAAATATCTTTAGTCTTATACATAATTTAAAATATTATGTTTAGACTCCAACACTCATTGTTTCTGGAAGTGTTGAACCTCCATCTATTACAAATCCTTGTCCTGTTATATATGAAGCTTCATCACTAGCTAAAAATGCGGCTAATTCTCCTAGTTCCTCTATAGTTCCAAGCCTTCCCATTAGTATTCCATTTGCAATTCCTTTTACTACTCCATCTGGATTGTTACTATCTGAGTCATTGGCTATTCCTTCAACCATTGGTGTCATTATATATCCTGGTAATATTGCATTTACTCTTATTCCTTTTTTTACTAAAAATAAGAAGGGCGTTTATTTTTTTATTCCGTCCTTCTTCGCCAATCATCATATTATTCGATTGGTATATATTTCTTTTCTGGTAATTTTTCTTTATCTTCCTTTTTAGGTATTTCAAGGGTTAATGTTCCATTATTAAATTTTGCTTTTATATCTTCTTCTTTTATGTTATATCCTATATAAAAGCTTCTTGAGCACTCTCCCATGTATCTTTCTTTACGCACAAATTTTCCTTTTTCTTCTTCTTTGTCTTCTTTATTTACTTTTGCATGTACTGTTAAATATCCGTCTTGAATTTCAATTTTTATTCCTTCTTTGTTATATCCTGGTAAATCAATATCTACTATATATTTGTCCTTTTTCTCTTTTATGTCTGTTTTCATCAATTTACTTTCACTTTCATTAAAAAATGGGTCTCTAAACATATCATCAAATAAATCAAAATCATGTCTTCTTGGTATCATCATCATAATTATCAACTCCTTTAATTAATATATTTATGTGTTGACACTCTTTGAAGTTAGCACATATAAAATAATTTAGACTAAAAGTACTTTTATCTTTTTACAGTAATATTATATACCTGATTTTAGCAAAGTCAATAGTAGATTGCTAAAATTCACAAAATTTTCACATTTCCAATTTTGGATGCGTCCCTAAATTGGTAAATTTTTTATTTGGTCATTTATTCTTTTTATTAAATTGTTGTCAATATCTATTTCTTTGTCTGTTATTTTATATTTTTCTTTCATTTTCAATATTCTTGCTACACTTTTATTTATTCTTGATTGTTTTATTTTGTGCATTTTGATGTCTTTTAGAATTTTTTCGTAGATTTTATCATTGATTATATTTTTAAAAACTATGATATCATTTCCTGCTTGAAATGCTCTTTGTATTGCTTTATATTCTCCATATTTTAATCTCATTGACTTCATTCTCATATCATCTGTCAGTATTACTCCATTATATCTATATTTCTTTCGTAAGTATTTGCATATAAATTTTCTTGATATTGATACTGGATTTTTTGTATCTATATCTTTTATTTTCATATGACTTATTAATATTGCATCTGCTCCTTGTCTGATCGCCTCTTCAAACGGTTTCATGTCTTGATTTTCTATATCTTTTATCTTCTTTTTTATAACTGGTATTTTAAAGTGAGTATCACTTAATGTTAAACCATGTCCTGGAAAGTGTTTAACTACTGGAATTATATTTTTATTTTGTAGCTCTTTTATTATTATTGTTGTATCTTTTTTTATTTTTTCTATATTTTCGCTAAATGCTCTATCTCCTATAGCATGATTATTGTTAAATCTTTTTATATCTAGAACTGGTGCAAAATTCAAATTTATTCCTGTACTTGAAAGCATTTCTGCTGTTATTTTAGCTGAATTCTTTATTAACTCTTCGTTTTGATAGTTTGAAAGTGCATTAGCTGATGGTAAATTTAGAAACTCTTTTGGCATTCTATTTACTCTTCCACCTTCTTGGTCTATACATATTAAAATTGGTATTTTATTAATAGAATTTAATTTTTTTATATAATTTATTAAATTCACCATTTGTTCATATGTTTTATAATTTTTTCTGTAAAGTAAAATTCCTCCTACTTTATGTTTTATTATTAAATCTTCAAGTTTTGCATATGGATCTGTTGTATCTAAACCGACAATTATCATTTGCCCTATTTTTTCTTCTATACTTAAATCTTTCATATTTATTTCCATAATTCACTCTTTTCCTCTTTTTGTAAATTATAGAATAAAATATTTTAATTGTCAAAAATTTACCAAATTGGTAATTATATTATTATTGTAAAACATATCATGTTGTCTTTGTTTATTTCTGCTGTTATTTTTCCTTTGTGTGAGTCTACTATTGATTTTGCAATTGATAGTCCTATACCATATCCTTCTTTTGATTTGTTTCTTGATTTGTCTACTCTGTAAAATCTATCAAATATTTTCTTTGTGTTTATATTTTTTATGTTTTCACATGTGTTTGCAAATTGAATTTTGACATTTTTCCCTTGTTTTTCAACTTTTATTTCTATTTTTCCATTTTCTTGTGTGTATTTTAGTGCATTGTCTAATAAAATTGTTATTAATTCTTTTATTCTATTTATATCTGCATATATAAAAATATTTTCATTCTTCTTATATATAATAGTTCTATTTTTTGTTATTGCTTTAAAGTCTTCTATTTGTTCTTTTATTAATTCTGTTATGGAAAATTGTGTATAATTTGTCTTTAGTTTATTTTCTTCTATATTTGCTAAATTTAATAGACTTTTTATTAGTACATCTAGTCTTGATGCTTGCTTTTTTATGCTTTTTATCCATTCAGTATTTTCGGCTGATGTCATTTCCATTACGTCTGCATTTGCCATTATTACTGCTACTGGGGTTTTTAGTTCATGTCCTGCATTTGTTATAAATTGTTTTTGTCTTTCTATATTTTCTATTATTGGTGTTAGTGCTTTTTTTGATAATACTGATACAAAGATAAATACTATTATTAAACTTATTGTTATTATTATTATTGATTGACTTATTAGTTTTTTTAGATTGTTTAGTTGTATTGTACAGTCTAAAAATATCATGGTTTTTCCATTTTCATTTGACATTATTTTGTATCTGTAATTATTATAGTATCCTGTTTCTTCATTTTTTTCTAATACTTCTTTTAATATTTGTTCTGCTTGTTCTTGTCCCACTGATGCAATATGTTTCATGTTTGTTTCTATTATTTCTTGTTGATTATTTACTTTTATTGTAAAATATCTTGTGGAAAATTGTGTTTCTTGAGTTATGATGTCTGCTAATTCGTCGTTTCTTGGTTTATACTCTGGAATTTTTCCATCATTTTCTGCTATCAAATTTAATATTCCATCTACTTCTTTATTTGTTCTAGTATAATTTTCTATTATTATTATTCCAAATATACTTCCTGTTACTAATATAATTGATAGCATTGAAATTATTATAAATTTTTTTTGCAATTTTTTTATCATAATATTTTCTCCAAAACATATCCATTTTTATCATTTATTTTTATGTTTGCTCCTAATGCTAAAAATTTTTCTTGTAAGTATGATATATACATTGTTACGATATTTTCGTCTTTATTTTCTTTTACCCATATACGTTTTTTTAATTCTTTTTTAGTTATATTTCTTTCTTGATTTTTTACTAAAAATTCCATTATTTCACATTCTTTATTATTTAAATGTAATGATGTATTTTTATTTGATATTTCTGATGTTTCTTTATTAAATGTTATATTACCTATTTTATATTTTTCTTTATTTTCTTCTTGCTCTCTTGTTAATGCTCTTATTCTTGCTAATAGTTCTTTTTTATCAAATGGTTTTGTCAAATAATCATTTGCGCCTGAGTCTAGCCCTTCTACTTTATCATCAATTTGTGCCTTGGCTGTTAATAACATTATGGGTGTTTTTATATTATCTTTTCTTATTTCTTTTAGTGCTTGTATTCCGTCCATTACTGGCATCATTACATCTAATATTATTAAATCATATATATTTTCTTTTACTTTGTCTATTGCTTCTTTTCCATTAAATACTATATCTACTTCATAATTGCTATATTTTAAAATTGTAGCAATTGCTCTTGATAATTCCTTTTCATCATCTGCTAATAATATTTTTAATTTTTCTTTCAAGTTTATCACTTTCCTTTTATATTATATTTAGGTTTTTATATAGGATTCACCTATAACCTCTTGTACCTTTTTATATGCTTTTTAATTTTTCATTACTGTTCTTTGCCATTTATCATATTTCTTATTGCTTGCATATTTATATCTGTTGTGGCTATTTCATCTGCACATCTTTTTAGTTCTTCTCCTATCATTTTTTGGTTTTTTATATTTTTTTTGTATTTCATTTCATGTTCTAAGCTTGCCCAAAAATCCATGGCAATTGTTCTTATTTGTATTTCAATATTTACTGGATGCATTTGTCCTGCTATATCTAATGGCACTTGAAATACTATATGATAGCTTCTATATCCATTTGGTTTAGGATTTTTTATATAGTCTTTTTCTTTTAAAATTTTTAAGTCTTTAAATTGTTTTAACATTTTTACTACACTATATACATCATCTATGTATGCACATATTATTCGTATTCCTGCTACATCATAAATTTTTGTTAATGCTGTTTCTAAATTAACTTGTAACTTTTTTCTTTTTAATTTTTCTTTTGTGCTTTCTTCTGTTTTTACTCTACTTGTTATGTATTCTATTGGGTCTCTATCATTATGTACTATTTTGTATTTTCTTATTATATCTAGTCTTGCCATTATTTCTGCTATTACTCCTTCTAATAAGACTATTGAATCTTTATAAAATGAATTTTGCAATTATTATCACTCTTTCTTTTTTTGTGAATTATATATTGATATTGTTTCTTTTTGATTTGTTTTTTATGCCTTTTTTGTGAATTCTGATTTTGTTATATATGTAAAATTTTCGATTTTTCTTATACAACTACAATAAAAAAAGTAGTACGTAATTGTACTACTATGAATGGTACTAAGTAAAACTCTCTTTTGGATTTTTGCCCACTATAAACATTTTATTATTTATTTTGTTTTCGTTTATTTCATGCTTTTCTTTTATTATATTTTTCTTTTATTCTTATTTCAATCTTATTTCTCTTTTTTTTATTTATATATGTTATTGTTGACATAATTTTATTTTTAAGCTTAGTTTTTTGTTTTTGTTATTCTTATACAAAATTTTTTACTAACAAAAAATAGCTATAAATTTTTTGCTTTATAATTATTTTCTATTTTTATTCTATTTTTACTTTTCTTGTATTATTTTTTATTATTTATTATTGTTTATTTTAGTTCATTATTTTTAGTCCTTTTATCATATTCTTTCTATTTTATATTTTCTACATGTATTTTGTCATTTACTGCTACTACTGTGTATTTTTCTATATTTTTTAACTCTTTTATTTCTTCCATTTCTCCATATTCTTCTATTTGCTTTCTTGCTTCTTCTTGTTTTTCTTTTAGCTTTTCTTCTTCTCCTTTTTTTAAGTATTTAAATTCTATCATTACTCCTTTATATCCTTTGCTTTGGTCTTTTGGTATTAGTAATATGTCTGGATATTTTCTTTCTATTTCCATTTCTGATTTTAGTCTAAATATTTTTAAGTTCATTGCTATACAGAAAAATATTAGTTTTACATATTTTTCGTCAAATTTTATATAATCTCTGTTTGATAAGTTTTTTAAATATTTTTCTAACATTTCTATTATTTTGTCTATTTTTCCTTCTATTGCTATTTCTTGCAATATTTCGTTATAATCACTTTGTGTTATTTGTAATTCTGTTGTTTTGTTTAATATTTGCATAAAATATTCTGAATATATTTCTTTCATTACTCTGTTTGGTATTTTTAATTCTGGTTTTTCGAATACTTCTCCTGCTATTGTTAAATATCCTAAGTAATATAACATTGATATTAAATCTGTTTCTGTGAATTCTATCGCTGGGTTGAACTTTTGTGTTATTTCACTTACTATTCCTTCTCCTGATACTGTTTTTTCTATTACTTTTTCTCTTTCTTCTCCTTTGCATAAGTCTAACATTTTTCCTAATTTGCTGTAATCACTTGCTATATTCATGTCTATTAGTTGTGTTGGTACTTCTTCAAATCTTAAGTATCTGTTTAAGAAATATAAACACATATTTGAATTATATATTTTTTCTTCTCCTTTTATTGAAAATCTATATCCATCATAGTTTTCTTTCATTATTGGCATTATTTCTTCTTGCCCTTTTTTTGTTATTTCTTCCTCTTCCATTATCTTTAATAATTCTTCTTTCGTAAATCCCATCATCTCGTTAAAATCTTTATCTTGCGTTATGTCTAATCCTATATTAAATCCTGATGTTAAGCTATCTAATGTTATTGGGGCTACTCCTGTTATGAATATTCTGTCTATTACACTTTCTGTTCCTTCTTTTAATATTTCATACCATTTTCTTACTTTTCCATTTTTTGATACTAAACTTTTAAATTGGTTTGTGTTAAATCCTAGTAATTCATTTGCAAAGTGATCGTATTCATCTATTATTATATATATTTTTTCTCCTTGCCTTTGATTTTTGAATGCTTCTATTACACTACTTAATAATCCTTCTGCTGTTAATTCTGGATTTACATAGAAGTCTAGTCCGTATTTTACTACAAACCCTCCTATTGATATAGATACTTTTTCTTTAAATCCATTTATGGTTGTTTCTTCGTTTGTTGTGTCTATTCCTGAAAAATTGAATTTTAATATATGATAACTATTTTTTAGTTTTGTTGGATTTTTCCCTATATATGTTTCTCCATATAGCTTTTCAAATTTTTCTGTTTTTTTTATGTCATAGTAATTTTCTAACGTGCTTGTAAATAATGTTTTTCCAAATTTTCTTGGTCTTAAAAACATTATATATGGTTCTGCTATATTTTCTAGCTTTTCTATATATTTTGTTTTATCTACATAGTAATATTCATTTTCTATTAGCCTTTCATAATCACTTATTCCATATGGTAATTTTTTCAATTTGTTTACCTCCTTCTTCTTTATACCTTTATTATTTTATTTTTATTATTGCATGTTTATTTTTTTACTTGTTTCTTTGTTTTTTACTTTACGCTTATATTTTACTATATTATTTTTCTAATATCAAGATTTTTCTAAAAAACTTTGTGTAATTCAAAACTATTACATCTAGTGGGTTTCATTGGTTTTCTTTTAAAAAACCATTATCTAGTAACTGAAGTTCACATGAACATCAGTATTTTCAATTTTTTTAATTACTCCAATTTTTTTAAGTTTATTATTCCATTTGGCAAATTCATTTTTCCTGCTCTAGTTATTGAATTATAGCCATATTTTTGTTTTAAATTATCTATCACTTTATCTAATTTTTCTTGTTTTTCATTATTGTTTTCATTAAATAAGGAAAGTTGTAATTGTTCTTTTTCTACTAAATTGTCGACTCTTAGTCCTATTAGCCTTATACTCATTCCTTTTTTGTATAATTGTTCTAGTAGTTGTTTTCCTTTTGTATATATTTCTTTTGTTGAAGCTGTTGCTGACATTAATTTTCCTTGATGACTTGTGTCTTCAAAGTCTTTTGTTCTTAATTGTACATTTACTGTATTTGCTAATAAATCGTATCTTCTTAGTCTATATGATACTTGCTCTGCTAATGCTAATAATATTTCTTCTAATTTTTCTATGTCATTGATGTTTTGAGGTAGTGTAATTGAGTTTCCTACTCCTTTTGGCTTTTCTGGTATATATTTCACTTCTGATTTATCTATTCCATTGGCATATTCCCACATTTGTATTCCATGTTTACCAAATTTTTTTTCTAATATTTTTACATCTGCTTTTGCTAAGTCTCCTATTGTTTTTATTTGCATATTATATAATTTGGGAACTGTTTTTTTACCTAGCATAAATAAATCTGATATATTTAAATTCCACATTTTTTGAGGAATTTCATTTTTATATAATGTATGTACTTTATCTGGTTTTGTAAAATCTGATGCCATTTTTGCTAATAATTTATTATTAGCAACTCCTACATTTACTGTAAATCCTAGCTCTTGCTTTACTCTTTCTTTTATTTCTATTGCCTTATTTAATAATGTGTCTTTCATTAAATAATTTGTCATATCTAAAAAACATTCATCTATGCTAAATCTTTCAATTTTGTCTGTATATTCTAATAAGAGTTTATATAACTGTTCTGAATATTTTTTATATATTTTAAAGTCTGATGAAAATATTTTTATATTTGGACATTTTATTCTTGCTTGATATATTGTTTCTGCTGTTTTTATTCCACATTCTTTGGCTTTCATACTTTTTGCTAGTACTATACCAGATCGTTTTGTCTCGTCTCCTCCAATAATTGAAGGTATTTCTCTAATATCTATTTTACTTCCATTTTTTAGCATCTCTACTGCTGTCCAACTTAAAAATGCATTGTTAACATCTACATGTAATATTTGTTTTTCCATATTACCACCAGTATTATTATAGAACATCTGTTTAATTATGTCAATGTTTTTCTTGTGATATTTTTCTTTTCTGAACCATATATGTTACTTTACTAACTAGGTTTGCGGGAAATATTTTTGCACCTATTTTTGCTAATTTAACATCTATTCCTGGAATTATATAAAATTTACCTTGTTCTAATTTGTTTATAGCATATTTCGCGACATCCATGCTATTTGCTTCTCTTATTTTAAAGTCTACATTTGCTATGTTATTAAAATTTGTATTTACAGGTCCTGGGCATAAAATGCTGATTTGTATATCTGATTTTTCTTTTTTTAATTCTTCTCTTATGCTTTCAGATAATTTTACTATATATGCTTTTGTGGCATAATATGTTGCCATTAATGGTCCTGGCATAAATCCTGCGATAGATGCAACATTTAATATTTTTCCACTACCTTTTGCTTTCATATCTATTAGATATAATTTTGTTAATATGTGATATGCAATAATATTTGTTTGTATCATGTTTAATTCTTTTTGCAAAGATGTTTTTGTAAAGTTTCCACAATCCCCAAATCCTGCATTATTAATTAAGATATCCACATTTTGTACTTTTTTGTGGATTTCTTTGCAATTTTCTTCATTAGATAAATCTGTTGCTATTACTTCTATTTTTATTTTGTTTTTTTCCTCTAATTCTTTTGCTAATTTTTTTAGTTCTTCTTCATTTCTAGCTACTATTGCTAAATCATATCCTTTTTTTGCCATGATTTTTGCCATGTCTTTTCCTATTCCTGAAGATGCTCCCGTAATTAATGCTTTCATATTTAATCACTTTCCTTTCTTTCTATGATTGAATTTCTATATTGTATTGTCATTTATATATTTTTTGTTTATTTTATTATATTTTTTCTTTTGTTACAAATTTTATTCTATAACTTTTTAATAGTTGATAATTCAAGGTATGTGTAAATATCTTATTTCTTAGAATAATATCGCTTACAATATTTTTGAGGTGAAATTATGATTTATTTTAGAATTGAAGAATTATTGAAAAAAAAGAAAAAATCTAAATATTGGCTTTGCCAAAATATGAATATTACTTCTCATAACTTAAATCGAGTGATTCATGGTGAGACAACTTCTATTTCTTTCAAGTATTTAGAAGATCTTTGTAAGTTTTTAGATTGTTCAATAGATGAATTAATTAAGATAGATAAAAATGCATAATTACCAATTTGGGGACGCGTCCAAAATTGGAATTATCTTTTTGGACGCGTCCCTAAAATTGTAAAAGTTTTTCCTACTGCATGAACAATTCGTGTTGCATTTTTGTTTGCTATTCCTTTTCCTAGTGCTTTTCCTCCTACTGTTAATGAGGCTACAACTGCACTAAGTATAAATTGTATATCAAAAGATAAACTAAATTGTTCTGTTATTTTTACAGAAATTAAAGCACTTATTGCACCACTTAATACTCCACATATGTCTCCTATAACATCTGCGCATATATTAGCTACTTTAGGTGCATTTCTAATTAATTTGATTGAGTTTTTTGAGCCTTTTACTTTTTTTGTTGCTTTTGCATGGAATTCTTCTTCGTTTGCTACTGTTACTGCTACTCCTACTATATCAAAAAAGATACCTATTGCTATTACTAATATTAGTATTAATATAGCAGATATCAAATTTAAATTTGAAACTCCATTAGCTGATATATATGAAAATGTGATTGATAGTATAAATGTCATAATTGATACTTTTATAAACCAATTGAGTTCCGAGTGTTCTTTTTTATTGTCCTTTTTTTCTTTCATTCTTAATTTATCTTCCTCCTTGCCTTTTTATAATTGTCTAGTAATTATATTGATATATTTGTCATTTAAAATTTATCTTTATCTTGCCTTTTATTACATTTTAATTTTTTATTTTAAAATATTTTATATAAAAACGAAACTAGATGGTAAAAGCCTAAGTAAATTTTACAGTTTAGGTCTAGTCGAATTTCTCTATTTTCCACTTAACATTACTGTTAGAGCCGTTTCCGTTTAAGGAAAATATCTATTAGTTTTAATAGACACCAGATCGCCACTTAAATCTGTACCTTAATCCCCAGACTCCTATGTCTCTTTCGAAACAAACATTCTAGAAGTTTTCCTTTACATACAGTTGTGTTTTACTAGTCTCTTTTGCAAATGAAATTTCATAAGTACAGTAAAACTAATTTGGCCAAAACTATATTTTACTAATGATTTAATCCCAATACATTCACTCAAGACAGGCTACTCTGTGCTTTTTGTGTCTTGGCACTCATCACAGGTTACTCTTAAATTATGTATAAAAAGATTCATTTATCATAAATCTAAGCCTCCGCGAAACCAGGGAATCTTATATATGCCATTATATAATACCCAAATTTCTTACTCCCTGAACACACACAAACTTGGCGTTTCGCGCACATTCAAAGAACTTCAACGATATGCCCTTTAGTGGATTTTTAGCCCCACCCTCGTAAAACTTGTATGACTAGAATAATGCACCATCGTTAAATATTATACTAAAATTTGCCTTTTATTCCAAATTTTATTTAGAATTATTTTGGACTTGTTTAGTTTTTGTTAGATTTATGAAACTACTTTTTTTATAGTTATTATACTTATTCTCTTTTTTTCTCTTAAAATCTCTCATTTTTGTATTAATGTATTTTCTATGATTAAAAGCTCTATCAGGAATAATACATCAATAAATATAGTATTTTTCGGCTCAATACATAATTTAAGAAATTCTAAATTAATTTTTTGGGCCCCTTTCACTTAGTCCGAGCTAAAGCTCGACGTGAACATTCCCCAAAAAATTAATAAAGAATTTCTAAAATTACTCCAATCACATTCAAAATACTATATTTATTGATGTATTATTCCTGATAGAGCTTTTAATTGTAACTATATTTTTATTTTAATTTTTGATATACTATTTATTTAGATATGTTTTTATTTCTTGATATATTTCTTCGTGTATATCTTCTATAGTTCTTATTTCTTTATTTTTCACGCATTGTATTTCTTTCCAATTATATTTTTTTGATAACTTACATGCCTCATTATATGCGTCTATCATATGTTCTGGATTTCTCTCGTGTATATCTTTTTTTTCTTCTTGAGTTATTTTATTTTTTCTATTTTCCATTAATTTTAGAGCATATTCTGTTGGCATATTTAGAAAAAATACTTGTGTTGGAACTGGTAATCCATATAAATTAAATTCAAAGTCCCATAGCCAGTTTAAAAATTTTTCTCTTTCTGTATCATCTTTTATTTTTCCTGCTTGATGAACCATATTTGATGTTGTATATCTATCTGCTAATATAATTCCTCCTGATTTATAGTATTTTTCATATTCTTTTTTATATGTTATATATCTATCTGCTGCATAAAATGTAGATGCTATGTATGGGCTAATCTCTTTTGGATCTTCTGCCAATTCTCCATTTAAATATATTTTTACTAATGCTGAACTTTCGCTCTCATAATTTGGAAAACTTACACTTTTATAGTCTATTTTTTCTCTTTCTAATCTTTCTTTCAATTTTTCTAGTTGTGTTTGTTTTCCGCTTCCATCTGTTCCATCAATTACAAATAATTTCCCCATTTTTACTCATTCCTTTTTTCTTATATTTAACTTTTAATATTTAGTTATATATCTATTATAATATTATTTTTTTTAATACAACTTAAAAAATACTTTATTTTTTATCTTCTTTTTCGTCATTGTCTTTACTTTTTTCTTTTTCTTTTAACATATTATTTATTGAATTTAGTATGTCTTCTGGACTTTCGTCAAAGTCATCTTTCATTACATGTAACATTTCTATTCCTCCTTTTTTGGATATTATACTACTTTATTTTTTTATTGTAAACTTTAATTTACTTTTGTGTCGTTTTATAGTAAAATATTTTAAAAAGAAATTAAGTAAAATTTTATAAATTTATTTTTTAGAAGGGATTGAATATTAAATATGAAAAAATTTGAGCTTTTATCTGCAAATGTGAATAATCCTAAATGGGAAAATATTATACAAAGAACTTCTCCTTTATATAGTAGAGAAAATGACTTTCGTACAGATTTTGAACGTGATTATACTAGAATTATTCATTCTACGGCTTTTAGGAGGTTAAAACATAAGACTCAGGTTTTCTTTTCTCCTGAAAATGACCATATATGTACAAGAGTTGAACACGTTATGCATGTTGAGTCTATCAGCTATACTATTGCAAATTATTTAGGCTTAAATACTCAACTTACTAAAGCTATTTCAGTTTCACATGATTTGGGACATAGCCCTTTTGGTCATAGTGGAGAAAAAATATTATCTAAGATTTCTGAACGAGATTTAGGGTACCCTTTTTGGCATGAAAAAAATGGTTTAGATTTTGTAGATTCCATTGAATTACTAGAAGATAATCAAAAATATCTTCAAAATCTAAATATTACTTATGGCGTTAGAGATGGTATTATTTCTCATTGTGGTGAGATTGACGAAAATGGCTTAAAACCTAGAAAAGAATATATTGATTTGTCTAAATATTCTTACCCTAATGAGTATTCTCCTTATACTTGGGAAGCTTGTGTAGTTAAAATATCTGATAAGATTTCTTATATTGGTAGAGATATTGAAGATGCTATTACTTTAGGAATTATTGATGACCATTTAGATGATTTATATAAACTAATAAATAATGCTGATGTAAAAAATGAAATTAATAATACTATTATTATTAATTATCTAATCTCAGATTTATGTAAAAATTCTTCTCCTGAAAATGGTTTATGTTTTTCTGAAGAAGCCTTTTTATTGCTTAATAAGATTAAGCAATTTAATTATGATAATATCTACAATTCTAATAGACTTTTACCTTCTATTAGATATTTTGAACTTATAATTTCTGAGATATATAACGTATTAAAAAATACTTATGATGGAAATAATACTTTAAATAATTTAAATATTTTATATAAATCTTTTCCTAAATTATCTAAAAGTTTTATTTCTTTTATTAATAATTACTATGATTTTGGAAACAGAAAAAATCTTAGATTAAAAAATAAAGTAATTTTTGATATTAATAATCCTCATGATTATTACAAATGTATTTTGTACTATATCTCTGGTATGACTGATAATTTTGCAATTGAAATTTATAACGAAATTATAAGTTTCTAATTTACCAATTTGGAGACTCGTCCAAAATTGGAATTTTTGAAAATTAGCTTATACAGGCAAATATGTTTGTTTTGTAATAAACTTGATAACTTGTATAGCTAAGAATTCATTGATTTAATAAATAATCTAAATTTATATATTATTATTCGAAAGGAATGTGATTAATTATGGATAAAGTAGCTATTATCTCTGATGTACATGGTAATATCACTGCATTAAATGCAGTATTAGATGATATAAAAAAACGTAATGTAGATAAAATATTTTGTTTGGGTGATAGTATTGTTAAATGCACTCATCCAGATTTAGTGATTGACAAATTAAGAGAAGTATGTGATGTTATACTTATTGGTAATACTGATTACTCTATTTGTCGTCCTGAAGCAAAAAATAAAAACTTTTGGTCAAGAGTTAAAATTGGTGAAGAAAGAGCTAACTTTATATTTAATTTACCTGTTTTTCATGAATTTTATATGAGTGGTCATTTTATTAGACTTTTTTATGCTTCACCTTTTAGTTTAGAACATATTTTTAATCCTACGTTTTCAAATAAAGGAACTATATATTCTGGTGTTGAATTAGCAAATGCTAGCCAGTTATTTGAAAACACTGAATTTTTAGGAAAAACTGAATATGATAAAGTTCCTGATGTTATAGGATATGGTCATATACATACACCTTGTTTAATAAGATATAAAAATAAGACTGTATTTAATCCTGGCAGTGTTGGTTCTCCAGTAGAAATGTTGAATTCTAGTTTGGATGATGATAGTAACAAATTTTCAACTATGGCATCTTATATAATAATAGAAGGAAATTATCAATCTAAAGATTTTGCTGGAATCTCTTTTAATATTGTAAGAGTTCCATATAATATAGAAAAGGAAATTGAAGATTTAATTGCTTCTGATATGCCTAATAAAGATATTTCTATTAGAACTTTAAAATATGCTTTTCCAACTACTTATGAAATGAGATAGAACTTATTTTACTTTAAAATATTTTATCTATTGAAAGGATTGTGATTATTAATGAATTCAAAGAATTTGTGTGATGCCACAAATATCTTAAAAAAATATCACCAAGAACATTTATTATACTTATATGATATGTTATCTGAAAATAAAAAAGAATTTTTGTTAAATCAAATTTTAAATACAGATTTTGAACATATACTTGCATTATATAAAAATTCAATAAAAGGAGATTATTTTTCATTCGATACTATTACGCCATTAGAACATTTAGAAAAAAGCGATTTTTCTAATAGTGAATTAAATCATTATATTTCTATTGGTGAAAATGAATTACAAAATGAGCATTACGCAGTAGTTACAATGGCTGGTGGGCAAGGTACAAGGCTTGGATATAAAGGACCAAAAGGCACGTATTTGTTAGATTTAAAACCTCAAAAAAAGTCATTATTTCAAATAATGTGTGAAGATATAAAACAAGCAAATTTAAAATATGATATTATAATTCCTTGGTATATAATGACAAGTGAAGAAAATGATACTGCTACTAAATCATTTTTTGAAAAAAATAATTATTTTGACTATCCTATGAATAAAATTAAATTTTTTAAACAAAAAAAATTACCACTCATAGATATAAATGGAAAATTAATACTAAAAGAACCTTATATGATAAAAGAAGCTTCAAATGGTAATGGTGATGTTTTTAATTCTATGTTAGAAAATGGAATTATAGAGGATTTAGAGAAAAATAATATTAAGTGGATTTTCTTTGGTGGTATAGACAATGTATTATTAAAAAATGTAGATCCGTTGTTATTAGGTTTGACTATTGCTAGTAACAATGAAATTGCTTCCAAATCGGTATTTAAAGAAAAAGCTTTAGACAAAATAGCTGTATATTGTAGAGATATGGGAAAACCATCAATTTTGTATTATGAGAACATTAACTTAGAAATCTCTGAATTAAAAAATTCAGATGGTAAATATTTATATAGAGAAGCTAATATATTAGCACATTTGATGAGCTTAAATGCGGTAAAAAAAGTTTCAAAAGTACAACTTCCATACCATAGAGCTTTTAAAAAGAACACTTTTGTCAACGCTGAAGGCGTAAAACAAGTACCTGAACAACCTAATACTTTTAAATTTGAAAAATTTATTTTTGATGCTTTTAGTAAATTTGATGACATGCTTCTTTTAAGGGTAAATCCTGATGAAGAATTTGCTCCTATTAAAGATTTTACAAGCATTTACAATCCAGACACAGCAAAGCAAAAATATGAAAATTACCATTTTGGGGACGCGTCCAAAATTGGTAAATTATAATTTATGCCAAAGAGACAGGCTATTTGAATAAATTTTTATACGATTTAATATATTAAACTGCACTAGTTATTTTGTCTGCTTTGGCATATTTTATTTATAATTTTTCTATAATTATGTTTTTAGGCTCTTTTTCTTTTATTTTATCTGAACGATATGAATTAATTTTGTAATTATTGTTTTTGTCAAATTTTATTATTATTGCTTTTGTATAATTATCTTTACTTTCTTTTCCATATTCTTTAATAATTATGCTTGCTTTGTATTTATTTAATGTATCAAAAGTATTCATAAATCCCATGCCTGTTCCTCCATTATCTGCATGTGTTGTACTTGGTTTTATTCCTAGATTTAATAAGGTTTCTATTTTAAATTCAATACCTGTATCATATACGTATAAACTGTAAATGCCATCTATTATTCCTAGCCTTACTAGTATACTTTTATTAATGTTGTTTGAATAGTTTATTGCTATTATAGCATTTTTTATTAAGTCTGATATTAATATCTCTAAATCTTCTTTTGATACAATATTTTTTGTCATATTTTTTATATTCCCATTTATTTTTAAGTCAAAATCTATATTATCTTTTGTGCATTTTGCTTGCATGTATTTTAACATATCATCAATTATTTCTATGTTTGTTTTTGTTAGCTCTATTGCTATTTCATCTTCTTCTATTGTTTTTGATATTTTGTTTATTCTGTCTCTTATGTCTATTTCTTCTGATATTTCACTTTTTTGTGTTAAGGTATCTAGTTTGTATTCTAGTGAGTCTTGCCTGTGATTTATTGAGTGTATTTTTTTATTTAGTTTTAGATTTTCTTTTTCTAATTCTTCTAGTTTTTTGTCTTTTTCTTGGAGTTCTTTGTTTTTATTTTTTACTTCTTTTTCCTTTTCTTCTATATTTCGTTTTAATAACTCTTGCTTGTAATATAGTTGTAATGATTTTTGGATTGTGATAAACATTAGTATTGAAAAAATAATAAATCCAAAAAATATGTTTCTTGATAGTTCTATATTCATATTTGTAAATATAATAAATGAAAATATTATTATAATGCTAATATTAAGAATTACTATTTCTATAAATTCATTTTTTGAATTATATCTTAAAAAGGAAAAACCATATTTTATCTTTTCTACTTTAAATAGCATATATAATATTAAACTATGTATGATTACTAAAACCAATAAACTTGTATAATCATTATTTATTTTTAGAATAATATTTGGTATAAAACTGATTATTATAGCTATAAAAAATATAATATAATTTATGCTAAGTGAGATAATAATTCCTAGCATAGTAAATCCTATACCATTATTTATGTGTTTAGAAGCTATAAGACTTAACAATATAATCAAACATGCTATACCTATAAATGAATTTGTTTCATATTTTATTATGCTTGATATTGATACTATGATGAATATTAACATTGATACTAAAAATGTATTCTTTTTCTTAGTGGTATTAGTAATTTTTATTAATAAAAAATATGTACACATACTAATAAAAAATAATTTTAATACATAAATTTGTATATTTATATCATTTATATTTATTAAATCACTTTCTATTGGCAAATTTTTCTCCTCCATTTTTTATGCCAATATTATATATTATAGAAAAAAGATAATCAATATAAATTATTTCTATACACTTATAGAATTGACTATCTTCTTTACTATACTATATATTTTGCAGTTTTTTATCCAGCCCATTTTCTTATCCAAGCTAGTAGTAAATCAAACATTACTATCACCACCTTTTCTTTTTTTACCTTTAGTACAAGCAAAAAATACCATCTATTCGTTATGAATAAACGGTATTTATTGATAGAAAAAAATGGCAAAAAATTAAAAAAAATAGTAGGTCAAATTTTCTTAATTAGAAAATTCCTACTATTTTACTTTTTATTCATTTATATTTTAGAACTCCAAAGTTACAACATACTTTTTATTTTCCTTGCATAATAATATATCAATTCCATAACTGTTGGCATACCTCTACCAGCATTTATCACTCCTTTATAATGTTCTAATAAATCTTCTAAAGCAGTATATTTCCAAGCATGAATTATAGCATTTTGTATTCCATTTGTAATTGTTGTTTCTGGTTTATTATATATTTTAGTTAAATATTTCGTTGGATTTACATCTTTTCCATCATTTTGTATTAAATATAATATTGCATCATGGGCATATCTCCTACCTTTTAATTTAGAACTGATTCCAATTAACTCTAATTCATTATTTATATAATCAGAAATTTTGCTTTCCTCATCTTTTAATTCTTCTTCTAACGTTTCAACTGTTTTCTTAGGTGTCATTTCTCTTAAACTTATAAAATTATTTAATACTTGTTCACATGAATATTTAGGATGTTTTTTATATAATATTAAATCAACACCACTAGCATGTAGTTTATCATATGTTCTTTTTGAGTATATATGAGTTGTTACAATAACTACTGGATGATAATTAAGATTTAACTTTTTTAAACTATCCATAAATCCTAATGAATTTGTATTTCCAGTTGTACTGTTATTTAATTCTATATCTAATACTATTCCTTCTGGATGGAGTGTTTTAACATAATTTAATCCTTTAATATCAGAATCTGTTATTTTGACTAATTCTATATCTTCTCTATTTTTGATTGCTTTAATAAAATTATTACATTCATTTATATCATCTTCTATTATCAATATTTTCATTGGTTTCATTTTTATTCCTCCTTTTTCATAATATACCATATTTCCCTATTTTTCTCTATATTTTTATAATTTTTTTACTATTTTTTTGTATTTTTTATATTGTAAAATATATTTAGTATTGAGATGGAGGGGTAAGTATGATTGCTAATAATGATAAATTAGATTTAGAAAATATTGAACGAATTGAAAGAGGTAAGAGAATTAAATATATTCGAGAAAATGAATTAAAAATGAATAAAACTCAATTAGCTAAAGAGATTGGAGTATCTGGACAATTTTTGGGTTTGGTTGAGGCTGGTAATGGTAATTTAGTATATAAAAGTATTAAAAAACTTATGGATTTAAGTGGTCATTCCTCTGATTATATTTTATTTGGTCTTGATGATAGTGTTATTTCTGAAACTAAAAAATATCTAAAAAAATTTACTAGTAAAGAACTTATTTCCTATATTGATATCATTAAAACTTTAACTCTATCATTAAGAAATAGATAATATTGTTACGATTAATAAGTAAGTATATCCCTACTTGTTAATCGTAACAGATTTTGTATTTTTTACATTATTTTAAACATATTGTATTGACTTGTATTTTTTATTCTGGTAAAATATTCCATATATGATATTATTAGTATTAAAAGGTGGAATAATATATGTTTGCAAATTATTGGATTTATTTAATCTCATTACCCAAAGAAGAACAAGTTAATCAATTAATTATATTATTGATATCTGTTTCTGTCTTATTTATTATATGTGGAATTATTTTATTTTTAAAATTAAAGTTTAAAGATAAAATTAAAAATAAGTTTTTTCAAAAATTTTTAGAGAAATTTTAGTTTATATGTGTTTAAATTAATTAATGTTATTGGATTCTAATTTTTTTAAGTTAGTTTTTTATTTGCGTTTGTTATATCACTGTGAATAATATTTTTATTTAAATTAAAAATTTTTTTTAAAAGTATTGACAAACGCTTTCTGATTATATATACTCACACTAATAAATTTTTTATTCAACTATTTTTAATCTTATATAATTTATATTTAATAGTTTTTATTCTATTTTTACCAATTTTTTATTATATAAGTAGAAAGGATTATATGTTATCTATTGTTAAAAGTATTGCTTTGCATGGATTGCAAGGTTATTTAGTGAATATTCAAGTTGATGTTTCTTCTGGTATGCCATCTTTTGAAATTGTTGGTTTGCCTGATACTAGCATTAAAGAATCAAAAGAAAGGGTTAAAACTGCTATTAGGAATTCTACTTTTGAATTTTTAAGCAGGAAAATCGTTGTTAATTTAGCTCCTGCCAATACACGAAAAGAAGGTTCTATTTTTGATTTGCCAATTGCTGTTGGAATTTTAATTGCTAGTAATATTGTTTCTAATGTTTCTTTAGATAATACTATTTTTATGGGTGAGCTTTCTTTGGATGGCTCTATCGAGACTATAAAAGGTGCTTTACCTATTTGTATAGAGGCCAAGAATTTGGGGATTAAAAGAATTGTTTTACCTAAGGGTAATGCTAAAGAGGTTTCAATAATTACTGATATTGAAATTATTCCTGTTTCTAGTTTAAATGAAGTAATCAATTATCTAAATGGTCATATTTCTATTCCTAAAGAAAAAAATATTGACTTTTTTTCAAATGTTAATTCTTCCTATAATTTTGATTTTTCTGAAGTAAAAGGTCAAGAAAATGTTAAAAGAGCATTAGAAATCTCAGCTGCTGGCGGTCATAACTGTCTTTTAATTGGTAGTCCTGGATCTGGTAAAACTATGTTAGCTAGACGCCTTCCTAGTATTTTACCTGATTTAACTTTCGAAGAAGCCTTAGAAATAACTAAAATTCATAGTGTTTCTGGTCTTCTTTCTGAAGATATTCCATTCATATTTAAAAGACCTTTTAGAAGCCCTCACCATACTATTACTGAAACATCATTAGTTGGCGGAGGTAGAATTCCTAAACCTCGGTGAAATTAGTTTGGCTCATTACGGCGTTCTATTTTTAGATGAATTACCTGAATTTAAAAAGTCTACTTTAGAAGTTTTACGAGGCCCTTTAGAAGATAAATTTGTAACTATTAGTAGAATTAACTCGTCTATTACTTATCCTTCTAATTTCATATTTATTGCTAGTATGAACCCCTGTCCTTGTGGTTATTATGGATCTAATGATAAACAGTGTACATGTAGCCAAGAACAAATCCAGAAATATATACATAGAATAAGTGGCCCTCTTTTAGATAGAATAGATATTCATATTGAAGTAGAGAGTGTTAAGTATCAAAAATTAGAAAATGATACTAATTCTGAAGCCTCGATTGATATAAGAAAAAGAGTGAATATGGCTAGAAATATTCAATTAGATAGATATAATAGTTATAATATCTTTTCTAATTCTGAGTTAACTCCAAGTTTAATTTCTAAATATTGTAAACTTTCTAATAGTAGTAAGAAAATTTTAGAAACTGCTTTCAATACCCTTGGGTTAAGTGCTAGAGCTTATAGTAGAATTTTAAAAGTAGCTAGAACTATTGCAGATCTTGATAATTCTACTAATATAGAAACTCCCCATTTAGCAGAAGCAATTCAATATAGAAACTTGGATAGAAAATATTGGTCAAAGTAATTTGTATTCATTTTTATTATTTATAAAGAAAGGACTGATTTTATAGAAAAAATAAATATAAATGATAAACTCTACCCTCCTCAATTAAGAAATATACCTAAACCTCCTAACATTTTATATTTGGAAGGTAATATAAGTTTATTAAATAACAATATAATATCAATTATAGGTTCACGCAAGTGTACTGAAAATGGAAAGGCTTTATCTTATAAATTTTCTTATGAACTTTCGCAATATGGAATTACTATTGCAAGTGGTTTAGCTGTAGGAATTGATACTTTTGCACACTTGGGTTCATTTAATCAAAAAGGAAAAACTATTGCTGTTCTTGGATGTGGTTTTAATCATATTTTTCCAAAAGAAAATATGAATTTATATAAAAAAATTTTAGATAATGATGGTCTTATTGTAAGTGAATATCCTCCAGATACTAAACATCAACCTAAATATTTCTTAGAAAGAAATCGTATTGTTAGTGGTCTTTCATTAGGAATATTGGTTGTAGAAGCTCAATATAGAAGTGGAACTAGTGTTACTGCAAGTTTAGCTAATTTACAAGGTCGAAAGGTTTTTTCTATACCTCATGAAATTTGGAATTCTAATGGTGTTGGAACTAATAAATTAATTAAGAATGGAGCTATTGCTGTTACTGATACTGATGATATTTTATTAGAATTTGAAAATCTTAAATGTTTAATTAATAAATCTGCAAATATTGATAAAGTCAAGTTAAACACTTTTTGTATTGAATCAAAAAATCTTAACAGTTTGTTTAATAATTTAGATGTTAACTTTTCTAAAGATTTAAGTAATTTTTATTTTATTCCTGATTTTACCGATTCCTCTAATTATATTGGTTTTTCTGAATTATCAAATGCCTCATATAAAAATGATAATATTTTTTTTGAAGATCAACACATTTTAAAAAAGAAACTTTGTGATAATTCTAATTTTCAATCTGTTTATGATTTGATATCTACTACACCTATTTCTATAAATGAGATTTGTAAAAAAACTTCTAAATCTATTGCTGATGTTTCTAGTATTTTGTTTTCTCTTGAATTGGAAGGCTATATAAAGAAAGTTGCAGGTGGTTATATATGTATTTTAAACAATTGACTGGTAAATATGGTGAGGATTATGCTTGTGAGTATTTAGAAAAAAATAATTATATTATTCTTGAAAGAAATTTTTCTTGTTATCAGGGTGAAATTGATATTGTGGCTAGAGATACTTCTAGAAACGAACTTGTTTTTATTGAGGTTAAAACGCGTACAAGCTTTAAATATGGATATCCTATTGATGGTGTGAATTCTTATAAAAAACATCATCTATTTAAAGCTTGTAGCTATTATTTGTATAAAAATCATATTAATAATCTTTTTGTTCGTATTGATGTTATTGAGATTTTTATTAAAAGTGGGCATACTTATCTTAATCATGTAAAACAGGTTTTTTAACATCTTACTATATTTTATAATTTTTTTATTATTTTTTCCTTAAACATTTTCCAATTATTCATATATTCATCATTTTGAAGATTTTCTCCATCTATTGAATTTATTACGCTATATTCTATATCATTATTAATTGCTTCAAAATGTTTTTTAGCACATATTATTTTAGTTTGTTCTTTTTCTGATAAATCTTCCCATTTTTTATCCCATTTTGTTTCTATAATTAAATATTTTCTTCTTTTTTCTTCTTTTCCTTTACAAACTACTACCCAATCTGGAGAATAATTTTCTATAGGATTTTCAATAACAATACTTCCTTTTTTTAATTTAGAATACATCAACACATCCTCATCTTTTTCTAATTCCTGTGCAAAGGTATATTCCCCTTCACTGTCTGTTACATAGTATTTGCATAAAGCTTTTCTTTTACTTACTTTAGTCTCAAATATTGTTTCTCCTATTTTTTTCGATGATACTTCATTAATTAAAAACATATTACTTGCATTTAAGTTATTGCTTTCATTAATTACAGTATATGTTATATTCTTTATATTCTTATAACATTCTTTTATTTTTTGCTCTTTTATTACTTTAATTAAAATATCTACATTATCCTGTCTTTGCAATAAACTAGGATTTCTTAATTGTGTTATTATTTTAATAATGCTTTGTCTTGTAAAATTAGTTTTATTTACAATATAATTAATAATATCTACAAAAGATTTTGTTATTGGTAATTTTTCTTCTATTTTATGTATTTGATTTTTAGAAGGATCTTCTTGTATAGTTACACCCTTTTGTCTATTTTCTCCCTGCAAAATCCCATTTTTTTCAATTACTTCTTGATCAAAATTCCTTATATTTTGTGATGCGGAACATATTATATTATTAATTAAATCTTGTTCATCATATTTTATTTGATATACTGTTTTTTTATTTAATTTTTCTTCTAACTCTAATATCATTTCTTGAAAATCATTATCTGATATATATGTTTGCCAATTATTTTGAATCATTTCATCATCATTAATTAGATATTTTTCTATTATATTACTTTCTTTCTCTGTCATTACTTTTTTAAGTGCTTCTAAAATTCTATCTCTGTTGTCATTCAATTCTCTATCTTCAAAATAATAGTCTTCTACTTTTTTTATTTTCGTTTTGTCAATAATGTTGTTTTTGACTTTTATAAATCCCCCATTAATCAATTCTCTATGTAATTTTATAAAGAAATCATTATTTAAATTTCTTCCTATTTTATTTTCTATAAGTAATTGAATTTGTTTTGTATCTTCGATTGTAATTGATTCTTTGTTATATTTGTTTTCTTCATTAAATTCTTTTTGCAATGATTTTGCAAATTCTTCATAATTTTCATTTGCTATTACTGTTAGTTGATTTATATTTTCATCTCTTTTTATATCACTATTTTCTCCACTACCACGAGCAAGTCTTAAACCTCTTCCAATTTCTTGTTTTTTTCTAATTTCTGATTTTGTTTGTCTTAAAAAACATAATTGAAATACATTAGGATTATCCCACCCTTCTGATAATGCTGAATGTGCAAATATAAATGATATTGGTTCATCTAGCTGAATTAATTTTTCTTTTCCATCAAGAATTTTCTTTATTCCTCTTTGGATATCTCCCATAGTTTTTTCACTTTTAGATATATATGCCTTTTCATCCATTAATATTTTTTTATTTTTATCTATTGCAAAATATCCTTCATGAACTTTTGCTGGATTTGCTAAGCTTGGCATTTTATTTACTAATTCTATATATCTAATGTCAGTATTAATTATTTCGTTATATGTTTCTTCAAACATTTTAGCATAAATTCCTTTTGTATTTTCATTATTATAATCTCTATATTTGTTTACTTCGTCAATAAAAAATAAGCTTAATACTTTCACATTTTCTTTTAACAATTCTATTTGTTTATCTAGATGTTTTTTTATTGTAATTTTCATTTGAATTCTTGCCATTTCATCTTCATAAAGATTATAATTACTTTCACCTTCTTTGAATGAATATTGCTCATTTACTACTTCTTTATAAAAGTTTGTATTTATTCCTTTAAACTTATGTGGTGCATTAAGAATTTTAAATTCTTTATATTGTTCTAGCCCTGTTTTTTCATATAAATCACATGGTCTATCTATTCTTAATTGTCTGATTTTTATTCCACCATTTTCGTTTTTTAATATTTCTATAGTTGCAGATAAATCCTTGTTAAATTTTATATATTTAAAATAAGGATAGTTTCTATCAACTTCACTATATATTGTTGATACTCTTATCTGCTTTACTAAATGTTTTTTAAATGCATCAAAAGAATCTAATTTATATATTAAATTATAATAATTTGTATGTGTAGCAGAATACATAAATGTTGCCATTGGTTTTAATTCTTCTATAGATTTTAATGCTTTACTTTTTTTATTACCTGCTCCTATTATTTTTTGTGGTTCATCTATTATTACTATTGGATTTGTTTTTCTTATTTCTTCCCAATATATTTTGCCATCTTCTTTTCTATTTTTTATTTTATTTGTAGATTTGTCAAATGCTTGATAATTCATTATAGCTATTTTTAATCCACCTAGCTGTGTGAATAAATTTAATTTATTTATTGTTTTTTTAGAATCATATACAAAGTAACAATTAGCAATATCTAAGCCATTATATAAACTCATAAAATGTTCTCTTAATTGCATAATTGTTTTTTCTACTCCCATTCTAATTGGTATAGATGGTACTACTAAAATAAATTTTGAAAATCCATATTTAGTATATAATTCTAAAATAGTTCTAAGATATACATATGTCTTTCCTGTTCCTGTTTCCATTTCTATAGTAAATTTATTATCTGGTAATAGCTCATCATCCCAGTATCCTACATTATTAACTGGATTTTTTTGAATTTTCATTAAGTTTTCTGCTATCTTACTTCTTGGAATGTTTAATTCATTTCTATAATATCTAATTGTATTAGTGTCACTAATTTTATTTTGTCCTTCAAATAAATCTAATACAGCGTTTATAGCATCTTTTTGATACTTTAAATTTGGATCAAATTTCCACGTTTTCACAGTTTTTACTCCTATTCTTTAAATAAATTCTACTTTATATGTTTTTTCATCTTTATATTCTTTTTTTAAATTCAGTCTTGTCATTAAATTTTGCTTTAATTCTAAACTATTTTCTCCCTTAAAACTACTATCACGAAAATATAATTTTGCAAAATTTGTATTTGATAATTTATCTATAATTTCATTTGTTACTATATCTTCTAAACATATTATGATTACTCCTCCTACACTATATACCCTTTCTCCTATGTCAGTTAATTTTTCAATTTTGGCTGATAGTGGCATACCATAATATCTTAATAATATTTCATAAACTATATCTATATCTTTAGCTCCATCTACAAAATCTTTCATTAGGCTTTCTCTTTGTTTTTCGTCAATAAATCCATTCCTTAATATATAGTCATCTATATTTTTCTTATATTCTTCTTTTTCCCAATTTATATTTGTTTCATCTAGTTTAAAAACTTTAAATCCATAGTCTATTTCTGCATTTGTTTCCTTTTTTACTTTATCTCCTGCTCTGCGAATTCTTTCTTTTCCAATTTCACAGATATTTTTGTAACCTGCTTTATATGCTTCTGAATTTTCGTCACATAATTCTGGTATTTGCACCATTATGAATTTTCTATTCCCATTATCTTCAGCATTTAACTGAAAAACTGCATCTGCTGTTGTTGCAGAACCCGAGAAAAAGTCCATAACAATTGCATCTTTATCTATTTTAGCAATTTTCATAAGATATTTTATTAGAGTTGTTGGTTTTGAGTAGTCAAAAGGTATATCTAAATTTCTTAATTCATGAGATCCAATTTGGTTTATATGATCTTCTATGAAACTATTTGGTTTAGCTGTAGAATTATTGATTACATCATTTAAGTATGTTTTTGTATATACATTCCATTTAGCAGGCTCAAAATTTTCATTTATCAAATTAGATGATTGCACTTCTTTTATTACTATTTTATCTTTTTCTTCTTCAAATTTCTTTCTTGTCCATCTCCATATTCCATCTCCTAAATTCGGTCTTTCTGGTGGGAATGTTGTTCCTGGAGGTATTATTTTGCTACCATCTGGACAATCTATCCAGAATCTTTGTTCTGGATTTCTATTTTGTAATGTTGACATATATAATCTAACTAGTTGATAACGTTCACCTTTACGTTTGCCTTCTGTTTCTATTAAATTATATGCTTTTTCGTTTGTTCCTCCTAAAAATGGATTAGCACATTCTCTAACCTTTGTATAAGTAAGTATATAATCGAAATTTGGAGCCCAAAAATCTCCTTTGTTATTACTTTTTTTAGTTATTCTTCCAGCGCAACCAATAAAGTTCTCTTCTCCAAATATTTCATTACATATTTTTTTCAAATTTTCTTGCTCATTATCATCAATTGATATAAAAATAACACCATCTTCTGCTAGTAGTTCTTGTGCAATTTTTAATCTAGAATACATCATTGAAAGCCAAGTTGAATGGTATTTATTTGAATCTTTTGTATTTTTGTACATATTATCTTTTAGTACATTTATTACTTTTTCACCATCATTTGTAATTCCAATATCCTCTTTAATTTCTTTGTCTGATTTTTTAAAACTATCTGGATATACAAATGTATCATTTCCTGTATTGTATGGAGGATCTATATAAATCATTTTTATTTTATTAGCATAATTATTTCTTAATAATTTTAAAACTTTTAAATTATCTCCTTCTATATATAAGTTTTCTGTAGTATCATTATTTTTACTTTCTTCTGGATAATATTTTATAGTTACTCCACTAATTGTGCTAATAGCATTTTGTTTAGCCTCTTGTTTTCCTACCCAGTTGAATTCATATTTTTCTTGTTCTACTTCTTCAAAAATTCCTAACTGATTCTTTAATTCTTCAAAATCTACTTGTCCATCTTTAAATACGCTTGGAAATAATAATTTTAATTTTTCTAAATTACTTTCTTTTATTCCTTCTATTTCCTTACTAATAAATTTTTGTCCCATTATATTTCCTCCTAAAATATAAATATAATATTATCTATTTTATTTTTTAATTTTATTTTTTCTGCCATATTAGTCTCACTTTCATATTGTTTTATATATTCTTCAAATGAATTTAATTTTTCCATATTATATTGCATTTTTTCTAAATTATAAAATATTTTTGAATCTAATAATTTTATATAGTTATCCTTTAATTCTTTTTTCAAATTATAAATTTTTGTTTTTATAAGTAATTCATAATAATAATCAAATTTATTATTTCTATTATAAATTTTACTTATTATATCTATATATTCATTTCTGGTTTTTGCATTTATAACATCACTAAATTCTTTAGTTGTAACTATATTTTCTACTACAATCTCACCTTTATTTATTTTACTAAGTCTTTTTATACATAATGAATATATACTATTTAACTTTTCATCAGATATTTTTAAAATAGTAGGTGCTTTAAATAATTTATGTAATGTTTCTATATAAGGTTGTATCTTTTTTATATTTTTAACCATAAATTCTATATACATTATATTTCTATAAATAAATTCTTTGTTTTCCAAATTTGGTATTGAAGTATCATTCATTTGAGCTAGCAATTTTATACTAACTATTTCCTCTTTAAGTTTTTTTCTTTCTTTTAATTCTAAATATTGTGGCAATACTTTTAATACAAAATTTGTACATTCTTGTTTATTTTTTTCTAAATTATATTTTATATCTAAAAACATATTCCTCTCCTAATCTAATATTAACATTGATATAAGCTCAAAGTCTTCTGATGTTGTTTCTTCATTTTTACTTAGTAAACCGTCAAAACTAAATAAACTATGCATATTATCTTCTTTCAAATCTCCATTGATAAAATTAATAGCTTTGGTTAAAAGCTCCGAATATTTTTTCATATCTGTTGCTTCCTTTGTATCAATGTTAAATTTGTTGACTAATTCATGATTTATTTCTTGTTTTCCATAACATATTTTTCTGTATTCATTAAGAACGTCTCTTACTTTTTTTATATCAAAATAAATGTCTCCTTCATTTGTTACATATACTAAATAATAAGGATCTATTGAACTTTCTTCTTTTGGTTTTACTTCTAATTGTTCATTTCTTTTGAAACAAAAGATTACCCCTTTTTTGTCTCCATTAGATGTTATAGAGTAAATTCCTTTTGGTATTTTTTTTATGTCTTCATTTGTTTTTAGGTATTCTTTGATATCATATTTATAATCATTTAGATTTAAGTCGGTTAATGATATTGAATTTTTGGCTTCTTCTAAATCCACAACTTCTTTTTGTATTGATTCTAATTGTTTTTTTCTAAAATTAAAGTCATTCATATCTGGTGATAATTGATCATCATCTCCCGCTCCTGTCATATTTGTAATTACCATTTTTCCCTTAACTCTTCTTTCCAGGTTTAAATATTCATTTAGTTCCATATCTGGAAAAAAATTAATCATTTTTATAAACTTATTTTTGCTTCCTATTCTATCTATACGTCCAAATCTCTGGATTAACCTAACAGGATTCCAATGTATGTCAAAATTAATAACAGTATCACAATCTTGAAGATTTTGACCTTCTGAAATACAATCTGTTGCAAAAATAATATCAATTTGCTCATCTTCATTTATTTGTATCTCTTTAGATATTGGTGAAAAATGTGCTAATATATTATTAAATTCATTTTTTACTTTTTTATTAGTTGTTTTTGGTTCTTCACTTCCTGTAATAATAGCTGAATCTACTTTATATTTTTCTTTTAACTCTATACTTAATTCTTTATATAGGTATTTTACTGTATCAGCAAAAGCACTAAAAATCAATATTTTTTTATTTTTATTGTTATATGGTGTATTAGTTACTTTGTTTACTATTATTTCTTTTAACTTTTTAATCTTTTCGTCTCTTTTTTCTTTTAATAATACATCTATTTCTTCTAATATTGGATTAATCAATTCTAGATCTTTATTTAAATCATAAATATATGTTGATTTATCTAAATGTGATATATTTATGTTTTTTACATTTTCTTCTTCATCTAATTCGTTTTCTTCTTCTTCAATATCTATATCTTCAATATATTCTTTTATTTTATTAATTTTATTTTTTTCTTTTACTGATTCCTGTAATAATTTTTTTCTATTTTCAATTTGTTCTTTTAGTCTTTGCAATGTTAAATTTAGTGCTACTAAAGAACTTTCCATCCTTTTTAAAATATTAAATTTATATAACTTTTTTATGCTTTCTTCTCTATCTTCTTGATAAAATGTTGAACTTCCTTCTTTTACATCAAGACTAAACTTTTGTCTATATTCTTGTTTATATTCTGGTAATATATATTTCATTGGAGAATATATTGATAAATTTAGCATATCTAATAAGTCATTTATTTCTTTAAATGTTACCATTTCATTTTTAGTATCTATTTTATTCCTTATTGTTAATGGCTCTTTTTTTTCTGGAAATGTTCCAACATCTTTTGTTCCATAATATGTAGTTATATGTTTTCTACTTCTAGCTATTGTTATCATTTCTAACAGTTTAAAAAAGTTAGCTGGTAACCTATCTAGCAGTTTTTCTTTATTTTTATTGTCTTCTCTTGACCATTCATTTATAACCGTTTGAGATTTTCGAAGTAGTTGTTCTACACTTGCAATACCTTCATCTATAAATGCATGATCATTATCAACTGTTATGATACTTAATTGGTTTTTTAAATCATTTAATGTATTATTTACTGGTGTTGCTGATAATAATAATACTTTTGTTCTATACCCCTTTTTTATTATTTCATTTATTAATTTAGAATATCTTGTTTCATGAGCTTTTCTAGCATCTCTGTTTCTAAAATTATGGCTTTCATCTATTACTAATAATTCATAATTACCTAGATTCATCCTCTCTAAGTCTTTACCTTCAATTGTTTTACCTTTTTTTCTTGATAAATCACTATGATATAAAATATCATAATGTAGTCTATCCTCTGCAATTGGGTTATCAATATAATCGTTTTTATATGTAGCCCAATTTTCATATAATTTTTTAGGTGTCAATACTAAAACTTTTGAATTTTTCATTTCGTAATATTTAATTATTGCTAATGCTTCAAAAGTTTTTCCTAACCCTACACTATCTGCTATAATACATCCATTGAATTTTTCTATTTTATTAATGGCTGAAACAACTGCATCTTTTTGGAATTTATATAATTTATTCCATACTATAGTTTCTTTAAACTTAATTTTATCATTCTCAAATTTTTCTAAGTCTTCATCATTTATTGTATTTTCAAATATTGAAAATAGAGTAAAATAATATAAAAACTCTGGGCTATAATCTTTATAAACAAATTTTAATTTTTCTAATAATTGTTCTTTAAACTCTTCCGTATATTGAGGTGTATTCCATAACATGTCAAATTTTTCTTTTATTTGCTTAACTTGTTCAATATTTGAAAATTCTGTGTTAAAGTTAAAAGATTGTTCTTTCTTTTTTACTACTTCTAAAGATGAATCCCCAAGTACTGCATAATTATTACCTACTGTTAGCAAATTACTTTTTATTGTATTTGAGTTTTTTACCCTTTTTACATTAACATTATCTTTTATAAAATTGTACATTTTTTTTGCTGAGCTTAAATGTGTTAACTTGTTTTTTTGTATTATATCAAATGAGTTGAAAAGTATATTGTCTGTATCTTTTTCTATTTCAAATTCTCTTGCTATTTCTTTATTACCATTGTATATTGGACTTCTAATAACAAAATTTATGTCAGATACTTTTTTTATATTGTCTTTTAATAGTTCAAAAACTGATAATGTTAATTTATCATTTACTATATTTACTTGTTTTTTTGAAAGTATTTTTAGATTTTTGTTTATATTTTTTATTAAATTATCATTGTCGTATATTATATTTTTATCCAATTTTTTACTCCTGTTTTTTTCATTTTGTTCTATTTTATCACATTTTCTTGTTTTTAACAACTAAATTAATTGATTTGAACAATTAAAATATCTATTTTTTTATATTTTTATATAAAAATGTTTCATGTTCTATTTTTATTTTTTTAATTAATTTTTATTTACAAACTTTTCTATTTATTTTATAATTTATTATATAAATTTGCTATGTATAAAGTAAAGGAGTTCTGTTATATAATGGAAAAAAGAGATTTATATGATGTAAATAGGAATTTAACTGGTAAAACAATTTTTAAAAATTTCCCTATACCTAAAGGCTATTATATTATTGTTGTTTTGATATTTATTCAAAATTCTGATGGAAAGTTTTTAATTCAAAAAAGAAGTAAATTAAAAAATGGGAAGTTTGCAACTACTGGTGGTCATCCTAAATCTGGTCAAACTAGTATTGAAGGTGCTATAACAGAAGTTCAAGAAGAACTTGGATTAGATATAAGTAATAAAGATATTAAATTATTTTTTTCTAATAAATCTTCTAAATCTAGAGTTATATGTGATTCTTATTATTTAAAAATGGATATTCTTGATATTAGTAGTTTGAGATTACAAAAGTCAGAAGTTGAGTTTGTTTGTTGGCTTTCAACAGATGAAATTAAAAAATTAATGAAAGAAAATAAATTTTTTTCTAGTCATTATGACGATTTTGAAGTTTTATTGGATTGGTTAAAAGATAATAAATTTTAAATTGTGTTTATAAATAAAATTGGAGGAATTTATATGATTGGTAATCCAGTAGATTATGATAAAAAATTTAAAGATGACTTTCCTATATATCCAGCCAAATTAGACTTTGAATTAAAGAAATATTTGGAATTAATACCTGGTAAAGAAGTTTTAGATTTGGGGATTGGTCAAGGTAGGAATTCTATTCCTTTATCAAATTTGGGCTTTAATGTTACTGGTGTTGATTATTCTTCTAAATGCTTAGAAATTTGTAAAAATAATTGTTCTAATTTAAATTTGATTAGAAGCGATATTAGAACTTTTGAAATTGAAAAAAATAGATATGATCTAATACTTTCTTCTTATGTTTTGCATTTTCTTCATAAAGAGGATAGCTATAAAATTATGAATTCTATAAAAGAAACTATAAATTTAAACGGATTGATTTATTTGCAAGTTTTTTCTATTGAAGATCCTAAGTTTAAAAAGAATAAAAGTTTACTTGATTTTGAACTTTTGGATAATAATGTGTTTCATAATATAATTAATGATACTTATATTAGCTTTTTTACTAGAGAAGAAATTTTGGATATTTTTAAAGATTTTGAGACTATCTATATCTCTGATGAGTATTCTTTAGAATTAATTAGGCCTAATCCACATTATTCTGGCGTTATAAAATATATTGGAAGAAAGTAAAATTTTAATTTTGGTTATTCTCTATATTATAGATATTTGACTATAAGAATTAAAATAGTAATATTTTGAAAAAATCGGCATATACTATAAATATATCTATAGCAGAAAATTTTACTATTTTTAAAAATTTCTTGACAAAAACGTTACATATGATGTATAATAAAAAAAGTTTAACATCGCGGGGTGGAGCAGTTGGCAGCTCGTTGGGCTCATAACCCAAAGGTCGCAGGTTCGAGTCCTGCCCCCGCAACCACAAATTTTATTAGAGTCGCAAGAGATTGTGGACTCTTTATTTTTTGCTCATTTTACATTACATAAAATGAATTGGGCACCATTTGGGCACAAATCTATATAAAAAGGTTTTTGGTAAACCTTGAATTTTCGATATTTATAAATATATTTGATTAACTTCTATTTGAAATAAAATTAAAAAGTTTCTGCTTAAATTATAAAATATAAAATTGTAAAATTAATAAAAAGTATTTAAGCAGAAACTATCATGTCTTGATTTACTTCTTTATTATTATAATTTTTCATAGAATTTTTTTCCTTTCAATTCTTGGTATAAATTTATGTGATAAGCTTTTAATTAGCTTTAAAATATTTTTTGTATCTTCTCTATAAAAAAAGATTATCAAGTTTATCTGATGCCTCTCTGTCCATTCTCGCAAATGCATGGGCATAGATATTTAATGTTGTAGATGTTTGAGCATGTCCTAATCTATTACTAACAGTTCTAACATCTAATCCTTGTGCAATAAGCAAAGTTGCATGTGTATGGCGTAAGCCATGAAATGTAATATGTGGCAAGTTTTTATCTTCTAGGAACTGCCTAAACCATTTTGTAATTGTATCTGGATGCATAGGAGAACCATCCCATTGTACAAATAAACGATTAGTATTAATCCATTTGTCTCCTAATTTTAATCTTTTTTCTGATTGTTTTCTTTTGTATTCTTTTAATAATTTAGTAATTGAATCAGGGATACTAATGACCCTGTTTGATGTTTCTGTTTTGGGATCTTTTGTATAAATTCCAATAGAAGAAACATATTGACTAGCTTGTCTTACTGTAATTGAAGAATTTTTTAAATCTACATCTTGCCATTCTAATCCTAAAACTTCTCCACGTCTTAATCCTGTAAAAATTGTTAAAAGGATAATGACTCGAAATTTTAATTCTTCACCTTCTAATGCCTTAATTAATGCAATTGTTTGTACATCATCATAGAAATTAATACTTGGCTTTTTAGCTTTAGGTGGTCTTACCCTTGATGCAGGATTATATGGAATCATTTGCCAATATACTGCTTGTTGTAACATAGAATGTAATAATCTGTGATGTTCTAGTACAGTTTTTGAAGATAACTTATGTTTAATATTTTTTCTAATATATGTTGATTCACTTAATTCTTGGTACAAATACATTAATTGCATTGGTTGGATTTTGTCTAAATACATGCTGCCGAGATAGGGGAGAATCCTTGATCTTAACATACTTTTATATCTTTCATAGGTTTTAGGAGATAAATTTGGAACAGCATAATTGTTAATCCAAAAGTCAGCATAATCCCTAAAACGCATCTTTGTTGCAGAATAAAGCTTGTCCAGTTTCTATTTCTGATATAAATAATGCTAATTCTTTTCTAGCTTCATTTTTATTTTTTGCTTGAACTGTCTTTTTATAGAAAATTCTTTTCCCTTCTCCTGTATATCCACCAGAAACTCTTAATCTATAAGAATTCTCTCTACGTTTTTCGATATTTCCTACCACACCTTCATCACCTCCTTTCATGTGGTAGGGAATAGCTATGAATTAAATATATTTAAATACTTCTTCAGGATAAAGTATTTTGCTTTTATTTTTAAATTTATCAATATCAATCCATTTTGCAATAGTTTCACCATGATCATCTATTACTTTATATTCTTCTTGATAATTTTCATCGGATATTTCGATTGAGTAAAATAAAATCAATTCATGAGCTTTTTTTCCTTGATATGTAAAGATATTTTCTGATATTCCTAAGAAATCTTTGACCATAATATCAACATTGATTTCTTCTAAAAACTCACGTTTTAGAGCTTCTTCCCCTTTTTCTAAAAACTCGATACCTCCACCTAAGCATCTGTAAAATGTTTTGTTTTTTACTTTGTCAAAACCTTCTGAAACTAATAGCTTATTGTTTTTGATAGCAAGACCTAAAGCAATTGGTCTTATTTCTTTAAATTTGTCCATATTGACCTCCTTATTTATTGATAATTAGTTATTTCTTAGCAACTATTCCATATAGGACTCTTTTTAATTCTATTCCCTTATCGGTAGTATGTTGAGAAATATATTTGTTAAATAAATCTTCTTCAATTTGATTTTTATGAGTATTACTTAAAGTATCTAATTCTGAAAAGTCATCTAAAATAGGAGTTTTAAGAAGTAAAGCAAGTAAGTCATTATCAGTTTTATAATATTCATATTGTACTATTTCTTGTAGATTTATTTCAGAAAATCCAGCTTCTTTTAAATCATTGTAATCTTTTTGACTAATCGAAATATTATCCTTAAATGCTTGACCTCTATTAAAGAGTGTCTTAAGTTCCCAGCAATCATATTTGTCTACTCCTTCAATGATTAATATTCCATTATTAGCTAAACAATTATATATTTGTTTAGCATCAATAATAGTATGTCTTGCTGTTATAATATCAAATAAATTATTAGGAAATTTCATATTAAGATTATCCATTGTTACAAATTTAATTTTTTTATTAGGATAATTTTTCTTATTTATATTAGCGCTCTCAATCATTTTAGGAGAAAAGTCAGTTGCAATTATCATTCCTGCATCTGGCATTTGTGATAAAGCTTTTTCACCACCACCAGTACCTAAATCCAAAATTAATGAACTTTTACTAGAATAATTTGATATTTCTTTGTAAAAATTCCAATTGCTATCTTGTTTTACAGTATATTCTATGTTAGAAAAATCCCAATTTCCAATTTCTTCATATCTTTTATATTCTAATTCTTGCATATATCTAAAGCCTCCTTATAATCTTTCTGCAATTTTAAATCCTAAATCTAATATATTTCTTTCCATAAGTTCTTTTGAACTATCATCAATTTTTCTTCTATCCCATTCGGTTCCATCTAATGTATCATCACCATATAAGAATTGATATATTGGTATATTCCTAAATTGGCTAACAGCCATTATTGAAGCACATTCCATCTCAACGACAATACAACCATCTTCTTTTCTTTTTTTCATGTTTCCTACCGTTTCTCTATAAATAGCATCAGTTGTCCATGTTTTACCTTTTACATATGGAATATTTAATTCATCAAAAATTGAACAAAGTTTATTTGCCGTTTTCACTTCAATATAATCACTAGGTTCAACATAATGATAGCTAGTACCTTCATCTCTATAAGCAGCAGTAGGAATTATAAAATGTCCCTTTAAAATATCTTTATCTAAAGTACCACAAGTTCCATATATTAATATTTTTTTAGCGCCCATAGCAATTAATTCTTCAGCTGTTCCAGCAGTACCAGCGCCACCTATAGTAGTTCTTGTTATTGCAAATTCTTTCCCATGAAAATTTAATTTGTAAATAGGAATAAATAAACCAGCATTAACATGACCTATAATTTTCATTCCATATTCTTCTTGTAAGTAGTTGAAAAATCTTTCTTTAAAAATTAGAATAGCAACTTCTGGAAAATTTTCTATTTTATCTACTAAATTTTTAGGACTTAAAATTTCTTTTGTTTTATTATCAAATGTATTAATTATACTCATATAAAAGCTCCTTTCAAACTTATTTTTTACATTTATGCTTACTGTCAGGCAAATAAAATTTATTGCACTCAAAACAATAATTTGGAATATTACCATTTTTTATATCCAAAAACAATTCATAATACATCAAAGAAAGTAAAGATTTATAAGAAATGCTTTCTACAATTTCACCGGAATCAATTTTTATAAAACGTTTTCTAATTCCACCAGTTCTATAAAAAATTTGCTCTAAGGTTTTTTCTAACAATCTATTATCATAAGATAAGTTATAAACTAAACGGTGCATTTCTGATAAATAATCCATATAACAAGATATAGGTTCAAAATATCCTATTATTTTATATTTTTCTAATATAGGATTAAAACTATCTTTTTCAGGAAAGTCAACAGTTGTAAAGTTTAAATCAAATTGGAATAAGGAAGGGTTATAATAATGAGTGTCAAATATTCCTAATTCAAATGGTTTAAAGATTGGAAAAGAAACATTAAACTTTTCATTTGTAGATTCGGAAACTTCTCCAAAGAAACCATATTTGCATGCAAAATTATAAATAGTTTTATAAAAAGTTTCTCTATCTGTTGCATAAGAATTAATATTTAAAAACTCTAAATATATTCTTGAATTTTTTTCTTTTTCATCCAATGGATTAAAGAATATAATTTTAGAATCTTTGTTAGGACCATAAACTTCTTTACCAGTAAAAGAAGAATATTTTATGGGATTTTTTATTTTTAACCATAATGGTTTTTGACTAGGTAATATATCAATATAATCTTCCAAAGTTTTAAAACTATATTCACTAACTAAAGAATTGTTTTTTCCAGTTAAATATCCAACAGGTACATTAAAAAATTTAGATAATTTATTTAAAACTTCAAATCCAGGTGTGAAATTATTTGATTCATAATTTGCGATGATTGATCTTTTTTCTCCAATAGCATCTGCTAATGCTTGCTGTGTAATACCTTTATTTTTTCTTAATTGCTTTAATTTTTCACTAAAATTTATATTCATCATGAACACACCAATATATTTTTATGAGAACATTATAAAACAATAATTTACATTTGTGAATAATTAAAACAAAAATATTCTAGAAATGTATTGATAAAAAACAAAAATACAAATGAAATGTTTTAGAACAAAACAATAATGTTTTTGTTTTAAACAAATTAGACAGGAGGTGATTAGATATGAATAATGAAAAATTAAATTCAAATACAAAAGA